>CAZPUO010000118.1:0-8241 GCA_964589745.1 uncultured Methanotrichaceae archaeon | reverse complement strand
CTCAGTATCCGGACGAAAATAGCGATGTCCTTTAGCTGCAGGCAAAAATCATCAGCTAAGGCCAGAGCCCAAAAGCAATATTGAGAGCCATTACCACTGCGCCCGCGCCCACGCAGGCTCCTACTACCATCTTGGGGTCGAGCTTGATCGCGGTATCATCCGCCTCAAAGTACCTCATCAACCCGGCTGATGACTGAAGGCCACTGCCTTCATTTTTCTTCTTAGCCATATTCTTCTATTATTTCGTCATCTTCTTAATGTAGATTGCGGTTTCATTATAATATATTCTTGTAATTGTATATTTATTCTGATCACTCAGTAATGCCTTTAACGGGAAGAAGCGGCTGGCTTTGCCGCCTGCCAGCCGCTTGCATCCTGGAACGGGTACCTGTCCAGCTTTCCGCCCTTTATCAACATAGGCCAGTCCCTGCTTGGATTGCCTTTGGCTACGTGACCGCTCCAATAGTTCCCGCCTATCGTATCGCCCATATCCCAGCTGTTATTGCCTTCTGTATCTTGCGATTGCTGTTTGTTGCTGATGAAGTTGTTGTGGTAGACCTGATTCCCAGAGGAATACATGACCTGCATGCCCAAGGCGTTGTTGGTGATGTTATTCTGATAGATTTGGTTATCGTCGGAGAGGTTGAGCCAGACTCCCGTCTCGTGGTTATGATCCGCAACATTGTCGCGAATGATGTTTTTATGGCAGTCGAAGAGAGATATACCGTTCTGGTTATTTTCCGAAGCGGTATTATTCTCGATCTGATTCGAGGTCGAGCTGACCAGGAACACGCCACTGAACCAGTTGCCCAGCAGATGATTGTCTGCTATCTCATTGGCCGTGGAGTTCACCAGGCGCATACCGTAGCAGCCTGAAATATTATTGCCCAAGATCTTGATGTCTCTCGAGTAGAAGAGGAAAAGGGCATCGTTGGTTATGGCCGTCTTCTCTACCGTAATGTTGTCGCAGTAGGCCAGAGTGAGATGCGCAAGCTCCTTATTACGTATCATCCTTCCGGACTGACCGTAGATGTAGGCGATAGGTTTTCCATCCGCAAGATTGGATTCATCGATGAAATTGTCGAAGCCCGATCGAGAGGAACTCTCCACATAGAGGCTCCACTTGATCTCCCGGAATCGATTGTCTTCCAGAATGTTAGTGGAAGATTCGGACATTATAATCCCTTTATCACCCTCTGAGATCTGGTTGCCGCTCAAGTTGTTCCCGTTTGAGGAAGCCATCTGTATAGCCGTGTCCTCTATGTTCGATATCGAATTCCCAATTACTGTGTTTTGATCGCTTGTGCCAAGGCCTAGACCAACAGTGCAATTATCCATTTGGCACTGTCTTATCAGGTTCTCGCTTGAATTCTCCAACGTCATTCCGTATTTTACGTTCTTAATTTGGTTGTTGTTGAGATCCTGACCACTGGAGTTCAAGAGGTAAATGCCCTGGACGCTTCCTTCCATAGCGTTATTTCTAAGCTTGTTTGCACCGCTATCCGATACGCCAATGCCGAACGCACCGCCACTTACTTCGTTCCCCACCAGCTCTATTCCACTGCTATTCGCCAGAAGGATCCCGATCAAGCGGGTAGATTCTTCATTTTCAGATGAAACATTGTTTTCAGCGAGCTTGGTGGAGCTGCTGTTAAGCAGCCAAATGCCATAGGTTTTGCTTTTAACATCGTTGGCATCTATTTCGACGTCTTTGGAATCCTTCACCCAGATGCCCCAGGTTGATCCGGTGGCATGGTTGTTGACGATACTGTTTTTCCCGACATTCCAAAGGAAAATAGAAACGTCTCCTCCATTTATTTCGTTCTCTTGAATATTGTTATCGCTTGAGTTGTCCCTGAGAGCAACTCCGCCCCGGCAATCCTGCATGATGTTCTTGGTTACACTATTCCTTTGCGAATTGCTAATAAGTATCGCGGGATTGTCCTGTTCAAACTTGTTCTTACTGACGGTATTTCCGCTAGACTGAATGCTGATTCCGGGCCCGGTGAAGTTCTCCAGAGTCAGACCTTCCAGAGTACATCCTTCGGCTGAAATTGCGATCCCTGTCTTTTTGCCATCCCCTCTGATGACTACGGGGTCTTTTTCACCGCTGAGAGGCATGAGCGACAGACTCTTATTCAGAAGAACCTCTTCATTATAGGTTCCGGGCTTGACATATATAGTATCACCGTTGCTTGCCGCGACAACCGCTTCTCCAATGGTTTTATAATTGGCGAAGCCGTCATCATCAACGATGTAGGTTCTTGCTCCATCAATGGGCGTAAGCCAGATAAGCAAGGCTATGAAGATGATCACCGAAAGTCTTGGCATGCACATCTACTTGCCAAGGCTCCTTTTATAGTTAATGCAATGTCATGGCCAGGCCTTCAGATTAATTTCAACCCCTTTATTTCCAGTGGAAAAATAGACCTAAAATTTTTTCCCAATCACTGCCGGATTTCTTCTAAAAATCTCAAAATGTACGATTGATTCTATAATGATATTTAATGAGTTATACATCTTGGCGCGTACAGGAAAATAAATCTTTTGAATCTGCGAAAAGCGCGATAGATGCGGAAGTCGCATCTGTATCTCCTCTTTGAAGACCGGACAGTGCTCCATCATTTCGCGCTATCTTTGGACAAGGACTTTATTCAAACCTGCAAACTCTCTAAGCTAGCCATCTGCTCCATCCCGGCCAAGGAGTACAAAACCTTATTTACTCTCGCGCAAAGTATGCGCTCGGTGATCAGATGACAGAAACAGCACCGCACAAGCACTGTGTGGTCTGCGGTAATGCTGTGAGGACGAACGAGAACTTCTGCGACGAACTCTGCGAATCAAAGTTCAAATCGGCCCAACGAAGGCAACAGCTGTTGTTCGCAGCATTTATCGTACTCATGGCGTTAATTTTGTTCCTGCCATCAATCCTGAAGATGAAAGGGTGAAAGATGCGATCCATTGCCACGATTGCGGTCTTCCTAGCCGCGATGGCCCTGGCAGTCTGCTGTGGTGCAGCAGGGCAGTACATTTACGTTAAAGAGGTCACCATGCACTTGAATGGAGATAACGCCACCTTCGAGCTTAATTACTCCCTGGAGCCCTTCACCAGGCTCTACGTGCTCGCTTTAGGATGCAAATATCTCGAACCCGATCTGCTTTCCTTCCTGGGAAGCTACAGCCATGTCAAGCTCATAAAAGCGGACCTGAACGGTGCGGCCCTGCAAGTCAGAGACGCTGGAAAATATAATGGCGGCTACTATCTCTTCGATTCTCGGCCCTTCGGGTCAGGGAATAATCCCCTCACAGAAGGCATTGCCAAGTTCTCTGTTGTCTATCCTGGAGGACATGTTCATACCTTTTACAATGTAACATCCACCGAGAAGGTCTTCTGCCCGGCCACACCCCTCTTCAATCAGTCGGAAAGATCCTGAAGATGATTCTGGGCGCCTGGCCCTGGGTCCGCGAATTGTGAAGAAATCTCGAAATTCGTCTGTGGAAGCTTATCCAGTCCTGGTATTGTTTTCCAGCTTCGCGATCCTCATATCCAGGCGTTCGATAAGATCAGTTCAAGGGTTTTCACCTGACCTCGCAGGGCCTCCAGCTCTCCAGGGTAGTTCTCCTTCACGAATCCGGGCTGGGTCCCTTTCAATAAGGGAGCAAAAGCCATCCATCTCTCCCAGGCTTCGATCTTTCGGGCAGAGGCCCTTATCTCGTTGTAAATCGATTTTGTCTCTTCCAGCTCGCTTTGGGAAAGCATTGCGTTTTGCTCTGACCGGATGACATTTTCCCTTGAGCTATTTTCCAGGTCACCGACCTTCTTTGCCAGATCTCGGGTTTGGTTTAAGAGATCCGATGTTTTCCAAAAGAGGCCCTCCGACTGATCACGCAGCTTCTCGGACTGATAGACCATCGCCGCTGATGAGAGCTGCATGGGCTGGGGCGTTGAAGGTGGAACGAATCCTCCACTACCAAAACTCGAGGCAAGAGCTGAAGAGGTCTTCGACCCTGACTCAAGGTTTATCACCCGATCCATCCTGCCCTTCCCGAGAGCCTGCGGCTGCATGGCCGCGGCTGAGAGAATGGTTGCTGAAAGTATAACTAATAATATAATTTTGATTGAAATGCCCAGACCTCCTGCAAATTAATGAAATCTCTTTTTATATATATCTTGTCCTAAGATAAATAAAAAGCGGAGATCCTGATTAGAGATTCAGCGCACCACGCACAGATTCGGGCCAGATTGGCTGAGACGAAAATTATAATTTATTTGGAATTGGAATGAGAGGGACTCTTGCTTGCCTTGCGGCTGGGAAGAATCAGGGATAAAACTATGGATCCCGCTAGCACAAGCACAATCACTCCCAAAGCTATGGCCGCCGGGATCTCGATGAGACCTGACAGCAGCATTTTAGCTCCCACGAATATGAGGATGAGAGTAACTCCCTGATTCAAGTAGTGAAACATGACCATGCAGCCCGCCAGTGCGAAGTAGAGAGCCCGCAGGCCCAGGATGGAGAATATGTTGGAGGTGTAAACGATTGCAGGATTGAGAGTGATCCCAAGGATGGCCGGAACGGAATCGAAGGCGAAGAGAATGTCCGAGGTTTCTATTACTAGCAATACTATGAACAGAGGCGTTATAAAGCGCTTGCCGTCGATGGTGAGGAGGAAATTGCCGTCTCCATATTGATCCGTAGTCGGCAGGAATCGCCTGCAAAACCGCAGCACCGGGTTTCTTCCCACATCTATCGGTTCTTCGTCCTTCCTCAATGCCAGCTTCAGCCCGCTCACCAATAGGAACGCGCCGAAGAGGTAGATCACCCAGTGAAACTTTTCGATCAGCTCAATTCCGGCTACTACAAATATTCCACGCATAACCAGGGCGGCTACGATGCCCCAGAAGAGTACCTTGTACTGATGAATACTCGGCACCTTGAAATAAGTGAAGATGAGCAGAAAGACGAAGAGGTTGTCGAAGCTGAGTGTCCTTTCCACCAGGTAGCCTGCCGCGAACTCGATGGCGGACTCCGTGCCCATCCAGAGGTAGACGAGCAGGTTGAAGACGATCGCCGCCGCCAGCCAGATTCCACTCCAGACCAGAGCCTCTTTGATGCCGACCTCGTGAGACTTGCGATGAAAAACGCCCATATCCAGAGCGAAAAGAATCAGAATGACGACACCAAAAACAGCCCACAGCAGCGACTCATGATTGATCAAATTTTTTATCCTCCAAAGATCTCTCCAGGGTTTTTTGCCTACATCTTTCATTCTTTGTTTGGGGTTGGACCAGTTTTCTATTGGGGGGATTGGTTTTACTATTCTAGCTATACTGGCTCCCGGCGAGAGTAATTCATCTCTTGCGCTTCTTTGCTACAAGAAGCTTTCTCTACAAATGCCGTGTCTTTTCTCAAAGCTTAACGGCAAATGCAGACGAGGTGACAGCCGAGAGCAGGAAGGAGAGACCGATTAGCAAGAAGACCGCTCCCGCCACCTTAGTTATCACCTTTCTGTCAACTCTGGCGGAAAGGAATCTGCCCAGCCAGATGGCCATGATGGAGAGAAGGAGAAGGGCGGCCATGACTCCGAGGAAGACCATTCGCGGATCGTACTCCGTGGCAAAGAGGGCAGCAGCTATCTGAGTCTTGTCTCCCCATTCCGATAGGAAGATCATGGAGAAGCCGGAGACAAAGGCATTTTTGGGAGACAGGTTACTGTCCTCATCTTCATCCTCGTCTCCTCTCAAGATCATTATGCCGAAAAGGATGAATACCGTGCCGGAGACGAGCTTCACCAGATGGACCGGAATCACACTCGTCACCCACGAGCCCACCAGGATAGCAAATCCGTCTGCCAGAAGAAAAGCGAGCATAACCCCGAGAAGAAGCTGAACGTATTCCCTAGTCCTTGATGAGAGAAGGAGGACGGAGAGCTGAGTCTTGTCCCCCATCTCTGCCAGGCCCACAGCCACCAGGGGAATCAGGATCTCATCCCATGCGTCGATGATGCTAGAGCCTCCTGCTCATCAGGAAAAGCCTTTTCGATAGGATTGGATTGGTACTAATAATTGTCGAAAACAACAGCGCTAATTGCAGAAGATTATTCGACATCAGATCAAAACCGCCTCGAAGACCGACTGACATTGGAGACTATGGAGGTGACTTCCTCCCCGCCCCTAAAGTGGGCAGGGCTTCCTGATTCATGGAACACCTTCGAGTTCTCCACAGGCTTGAATTCGACGCAGTCCGCGCCTACTACGTTGCCGCCCAATCCAAGTTCGGCTTTACAGGATATATGGTACAGGCGGCTGACTTGCATTCCCGACCAAGTGAGCCTGAAGGTTAACGGTTGAATGGAGATTAACATGATAGTAGATATATAGTTGGTCTATGCGCCACGAAAGTGATGAAAGGGGTACGATTCATCCCAGCCCCTGAAGGGGGATAGGTCTTCTCTACCCATTTACCCCAACGTTATAAGCTGGGAAGGTTTCCGTTCATCTTCCCCAGAAGGGATCTTTCTTGCGCTTGATCTCGAGGAAATGCTCCAACACCTCGCGCTCATCCTCGGAGAGCTTGGGCTTCAGTTCCAGCTCCACGATGCGGGCATGCTTCTCTGGAATATTGACATAAAGGATGTCACCCTCGTGAATCTGCCGTCCGACGGTGGGGCCGTCGATGGATATGGCCACCTCCTGGCCAACGGTTGCCGATCCCTGATTTTCGTTATGCGCCTGGATTCCCTTTATTTCTCCCACATTTGCGCCGTCTTCACGCATCAGGTTGACCTGGGTTCTGATCACGCCGCCGATGATCTGCACTCCCACGATGGCAGGTTTGGACTGGCGGAAGACGCAATCCGGCAGCAGGCGCACTGCTCCAGGGCGGATAACTGCCTCCAGCCGCTCCTGCTCCAGCCTCATCTTCTGCTCCTCCACCCACTGGTCATAATTCTCGAGGATGGAATAGATGATGTCGCTGCAAAAGACTGGGACATCGGTCTTCTGGATCTCAGTGAGAGCATCGGGCAATATTTCAACATTGAACGCAAGTATCACGGATAAAAGGGGGTCCTTGATGGCGGCTGCCCGGATTACATCCCGCCTGGAGATGGGACCCACGTCGGCGAAATGGATGGTGATATTCTTGGCCTTCAGCTCACCCACCAGGGCTTCCAGCGAGCCGATGGTGTCTGCTTTGAGAATGACGCCCTCGATCTCGGTATCGATTCGAACTGCCTCAAGCTCTGATTTTATCTCATGAGAGATGGCATCGAGATCCTCTGACGAGGCTACTACCCGGATGGTCGATCCAGCCAGAGCGCTCTCCAGCTTCGGAGCCGCTACCTTCACTCCTGAAGCGGCCACGACGTGCTTTACAGGCAAGAACCTCTCCTCGCTTCTTATCTCAGCCAGAGGCTTGGGCTTGAGCAGAGCACGTATTTTGGTGACTACAGGCTCATGGGCCGTGCCCACGATCACTGTGTCTCCGGCCTTGAATTCACCATTGTAGAGGATGACGTCCAGGGTCGTTCCAAGCCCGCGCTCCTCCTTGACCTCCAGGATCGTGCCAACTCCCGGCCCGGAGGCAGTGAGCTTCAGATTATCCTTGAGGAACTTCTGGGCCAGACCCACCAGGATCATAAGAAGATCAGGCACACCTTCCCCGGTGACGGCACTGATGGGAACGATTCCCACCGTCCTGGTGAAGTCCGAGATACGGTCGTACCTGTTGGCATCAAATCCGTATTTGTAGAGCTCCCCCACCAGCTCGTACACCTTTGTGTCCAGCTCCTCCACCACCCTTTCGCTCTGCCGCTTCAGAGTCTTGGCGAAGGGAGAATTGGGAAGAGGAAGCCAACCGCCGATGCGATCCATCTTGTTGGCTGCAACCACAAAAGGTGTCTTGAAACGCTTGAGGATGTTGAGGGACTCGATGGTCTGGGGTTGAAAGCCCTCATTAATGTCCACGATGAGCACAGCCAGATCGGCCAGCGAGCCGCCACGACTGCGCATGGAAGTGAATGCATGATGCCCCGGAGTATCGATGAAAAGCAATCCAGGAACTTGGAACTCCGCGCCGAAGTGCGATCCGCAAAATTCCTGAACGACGTCCAATGGGACCTCCGTGGCCCCGATGTGCTGTGTGATCAAGCCAGCTTCGCCTTTGGCCACTGCCGTCCCCCGTATCTTGTCCAAAAGAGTGGTCTTGCCGTGGTCCACGTGTCCCATCACTACCACGA
>CAZPUO010000117.1:0-8420 GCA_964589745.1 uncultured Methanotrichaceae archaeon | reverse complement strand
AAATAGTATTTGGAGTCATAAAATAATATGGCGTTTGTATTACAAAAAATATTAATAATTCTTACAAATTAGTTATTAATTCTTACAAATTAATTTATTAATTCTACAAATTAGTTATTAATCCACTTAATATTGAATAAGTATGCGACTGACACTATTCAATTGACATCGATTATTTATGATAGAAGCGTTCTAAGGCGGCCTTCAGGTCCTCCAGATTTATTGGCTTGCACAGGTAATCGTCCATGCCAGCCTCAAGACATTTTTCCCTATAGCCATGAATGGCATGGGCGGTCAGGGCAACAATCCTGGGATCATCCGGTGAGCACTGCCTGCGTATCTCTCTGGTAGCCTCCAGACCGTCCATCTCGGGCATCTGGACATCCATTAGGATCAGATCGTAAGATTTGCGCTGCAAGGCCAAGAGGACCTCACGGCCGTTGGCTACTGAATCAGCTTTATATCCCAGCTTCTTGAGCATGAGAATGGCCATCCTTTGGTTAACCATGTTATCCTCAGCCAGGAGAATACGCAGATCCAAAGCTTCTTTTGGCTCATCATGCTGTGTCAATTTCGGCTTCATCATCTTGGCCGGACTGGCGGTTGCATTTGCCCGAATAGTGAAGTGGAAGATGCTGCCCTTGCCTTCCTCACTCTCGACCCAGATCCTTCCGCTCATTAGTTCCACCAGCCTCTTGCTTATAGCTAGCCCTAGACCGGTTCCGCCATATTTTCTGGTGGTGGAGGCATCGGCCTGTGAAAATGGCTGGAATAGCTTTTCACTGGTTTCCTGAGATATGCCGATCCCAGTATCTCTGACTGAGAAATATATCTCGTAGCTATCATCCGCAAGTTTAGATGCCACTGTCTGGACCTCTATCTCGCCTCTTTCGGTGAACTTCACAGCGTTGGAGAGCAAATTGACCAGAACCTGTCGAATCTTTGAAGCATCGCCCGCAACCATTTCTGGGATGTTACCGTTTAAGCCATAGTGAAGCTCCAAGCCTTTCTCTGAGGCCAGGGGAGAAATGATGTCCAAGGCTTCTTCAATGCAGAACTTTAATTGAAACGGCTGGCATTCCAGCTCAATTTTTCCTCTTTCTATTCTGGAGAAGTCAAGAATGTCGTTTATTATGGCCAGTAGAGCCTGGCCGCTATTCCTGATGGTCTCGAGATATTCTTTTTGCTCCTGATTCAAATCAGTCTCAAAAATGAGGCTGGTCATCCCAATTACGGCGTTCATGGGTGTTCGGATCTCATGGCTCATATTTGCCAGGAACTCCGATTTTGCTTTTGCCGCAGCCTCCGCAGCCTCCTTGGCCTTCAACAGGTCTTCCTCGATATGTTTGCGTTCGGTGATATCCAGAGCGGTTCCCACAATTGCCGGTCTGGACTCAAATTCCGTCCTCGATCCAAAAACCTCTATGTGAACCAAATCCCTTTTTTTTGTGATCCCTCTGATATCGTAGTAAAGGGACGTGATCTCACCGGTGAGCCCATTTTGAAGGCCCTCTTCAACTTTGAACCAATCCTGCGGTAGAACTATGTCCTTTGGCCCCATTCGTTGGGTCATTTCCTCAACACTATATCCGAACATCTCCGCAAACCTGGGATTGATGTACTTAAACTTCCAATCCTGGATGATATAAATTCCTACTAACGATTTCTCTGCCAGTCCCCTGAACTTATTCTCGGATTCTTTCAATGCTTGCTCGGTTCGTTTGCGTTCGGTTATATCCAGAAAGATTCCCCGAAGCCCGACAGTCCGACCTTCTTTGACCACAGGTATCGAATAGGCAATGGCTGGAAATGTGCTGCCATCTTTCTTTTGCAATCGGTACTCTCGCATCTGCGGGTTTCCTTGCAACGCGAGCCTGATGTCGCAATCGACTTTCTCTTTATCTTCCTCTGCCACAATCTGGAGAATGTTCAAGCCAGCTTTCAGATCTTCAGGAGTATACCCGAATACCTGGCAGCCAAAGCGGTTAATGAATACTATGTTGCCAGAAGAGTCCAGTTCAAATACGGTCTGAGGTAACAAGACCCCTAGCTCCCGATACTTTCGCTCACTCTCTTTCAGCTCTCTCTTTGTGCCGGATCGCTGCCTGATGTTCAAGGCCGAGATGGTCACCAGACCAAGGACTATGGAGAGAAGCATGGTAGCCAGTGCCAGGATCAAGGAGTTATTCTGCTCAAAAATTGAAGGCTGGATATTGGTCACCTCGCTTCCTTTGGGCAGGGATTCGAGAGCAATGCCAAAGCGGTTCATCTGTTGCAGATCAAATTCCAGCACAGCAGAACTATTTTGGATTATAGGCGGAATGTCTCCTTTCAATACCTCAATAGTGAGAGCGGCTGCCTTCTCCCCTAAAACTCGCCCTGATACTAGTTTGCCTCCCACAATACCGTGCCCGAGCTGAGAATCCCAAAGGCCGTAAACAGGCACCCTGCAATGAGAACAGATCTCGGCCGTGGCCTCGCTGGAGTTGAAGATCCGCCCATCTCGATCCCAGTTGAAGGGACCGCAAAGGACAAGGCTACCCCTGTCAAGAGATTCCACTGTCGAGAGCACCTGACTCATATTGGCATCCTGTAGCACCTGGAAACTCAGCCTGTTTTTATAAGAAGGGATCTGTTCGTTTAGCTCCTGGCTAATGGCATTTCTGGTATCTGTGGAATCCAATACCACAAGGACCTGTCTGGTGTCAGGGTGAAGCTGAAGCATAGTCTCCAGGGTGCCGATTATCTCAGACCGCTCCGCAACGCCAGTGATTCTCTCGCTCTGGCCAGTGATCGTGGATAAGTTATCGATGTCGATTCCAGCGAAGATCAGAGGTGTTCCAGGAAAGAGTTCCGCTCGGTGTTGAAGGGCAAAGGCCAGTGCCTGTCTATCGAAAACAATGATCGCGTCTAACTTCTTGCTTGAATATCTATAGCGATAAAGATCAAATAAGTATCTTGAGTTTTCCTTTTCTGGGAATCGAATCCAGTTCATGTATTCGATCATGGGATCAAGAGCGTCTGGAACTTCTCGATGGTACACTTCCATGAAGCCCTTCATCTCATCATCCGTCCAGGAGCAGCTTTGCGAGTAGGAGTTAAGGATAAGAAGCCGGGGCCTGCTAGCTTCAACCCCAGCTGATATCGTCCCGAGATCAGCCAAGATCAGGAAGCAAAGAACTATGCAAAAGCCTATACGATCTGGAGAAGTCGGCATGATGCTATCTCCAGGTTCTAGCTGTGCATATAGCTATCAGGATATGCGTACCACAAGCCTCCATTTCAGATTGGATCAACCGACTCTCGATCGAAGCATCAGGTCAAAAGCCTTTCAAATAAATGGCTCAAACAAATGGCTTCAACTATAAAAAGCTCTCTTTAAGGCTAAACGACCAAAATCATTTCATCCGGAAATCAGAAGGTGGATGGACGAACTGCTCGAAGATAGCTTGGTCCATCGATCATTTTCTTCTTATAAACGAACATTGATAGACAGAAGATTCAATTTCGGGAAGTTCAAGTGTTCCTCAAATCCTGTTCCTAATGTCATTCCTCTCATCAATAATATCGCCGTGCTATTTTTTCATTCTTGCCTTTCGTCAATTATGATAATCACTGACAATTCAACCTTAGGTGCAGCCCAGCGGAGTATTACCGTGAAATAAGAGGAGGGAATAGGCGAAATGGATGATACTTTTTGCTGCCCAAACAGCTCGGAAAGGGCCGGGTGAGAGGTAGGAGGAACTACTAAGCAACCACGCCGGCGCCTGGAGCTTTCGGACTCTTGACGTGTGAGGCCTGATTTATCTATTATCTTTCTTAGTTCCTCTCTTTTAGCTTGTTAAGTTTAAGCTCGTTCAATTATGGATATACCTATCAGCAAAGCCTCCGAAACACGGAAAAGTTTTTTGACACTGGCATGGCCTCAATCAAAAAACTAGCGGGGCTCTCAGCAAACATACAAAAATTAATTAACTTTAGGCACGTAATAGAAATGGTGGTTTTGTAATGGATGTTAAATTATCAATAGTTATATTGATAGCACTTCTGGCTGCATGCACATTGGCCTCTGCCCAGGAAGTCGGCATCGATCAGCTCAAACAAATGATAGATCATTCGGCAGGAAATCTCACGACCTACACTTATTCCAGATCCTCTGATGCTAGTATAACGTACACTAACGTGACTATTAATAAGACATTCAGCGCCGATAAAGTCACCAGCGGAAAAGTTGATCTGGTGAACAAGGCCGGCTGGTGGGGTTCAAACCTTACAGATAGGAGTACCGGAGAGGTCCTCACATGGCAAGGCTACTTTGTGAATGGCTCTGAATACTGGAAAGAGGGTCAGAACTGGACCAAGTTCGAAATCAATGACACGGCTCGAATCATGCAGGATTACAACGAGATTCCTGGCCAGGTGGAGCTCATCAATGAATCCAATATGAATGTGACAGGCTCAGAGAAGTTCAATGGAGTGGATTGCTACAAGCTTACGGGTACACCCGAACCCGTGATCTGCCTGGGCTGTGCTGGGTTACAGCTGTTATCTGCTTACGTAAATTCACCATTCCCAATTCCTGCGAGTCTGAAAAACCGCACGTTTGATATCAGGCGGACCAGTATAATGAACCACAGCAGCTCAGCTGTGACCGCCTGGGTTTCCAAAGACAAGTTCCTTCTGATGGGAATGGACATCAATTCCAGCCTGACTGTCACTCCCCAGATTCTGAACATCTCGTCGCCTGAATTCAAGATCGTGTCCGTCCTCAACGAATCCACAGTGTATAGTAACTTTGGGCAACCTGTAAAGATAGCACTGCCAAAGGAAGCTCAAAATGCATCCTTCAGGATGATGCCCACGGATTGGAGATGGGCGGTCTTCGGATCGGTCAGACCTTGATTTGGGGGCATGGATATGATTGATAAGCTCAACAACCAAAAAGGAAAGTTCTTGATTGCAGGACTAGGCGTCTTGGCCATTTTAGCGGCCAGCCTTCTGACAGCAGCCGGCCAAGGCATTGATACATCAGGTCCTGATTCTGCATATTGCACGGGCAACGGTTATCTCTACACGACCATATCTGGAGCAAATAACGGAAAGGCGGTCTGCCAGTTCCCCGATAACTCATGGTGCGATGCACATTCCTACTTCACGGGAAATTGCACTTCCAGTGCCAGTGCCGCCGGTACCTACAATCCCTATGCCTTCAACTCTCCGCAGGGAGCGCTAGAAATTGCCGATGCGTCCAAAATATGCCAGAATTATGGCGGAGGAGTTCAAACAGTGCATACCCCTTACGGGGATGTCAGTACGTGCATCTTCCCTGGTGGCGGCAGGATCGACCTGAAGGGGCTCTACAGCAGCGTCTATGGTGGATGGCCTGGCTATTATCCCGGCTACTACCCAGGTGCTTATTACGGCGGATATCCTGCCGATAACTGGTATTACGGAGCCTATGCCTGGCTGAATGCGCCTTAGTAAAGCCCCAAGTTAGAACGTTCTAGGGGGATATCATAAGGGCAAACCATGACACCCGATATCCCTTCATAAATTTCTTAGAAGCATTAAACTATTTGTGTCTGAATTGACAGATGGCAATCGCAAAATTGAGTTTTTTTGGTTACAAAATGAATAGACCATTTCGGTGTGGAAAAGATCTTACGAAACACGCCCAGGATATCTGTCTTAAGGCGTCAAGCGATGCCCGGAGCAGTATGACGATCCCGAAAAAGAGCGGATCCTATGAACCTAGAGGAGACTGTGCATAGCTTTTTTGGTATGCCACGAAAATAAATCTATGATAAAGATGAAAAATAATTGGAAGAAAAAAATAGTTCCTAATATGTTTAATTTTGTTAGTGGTCATCCTTGGGTTGCCATCGCCTGATCCATCTAAAGTGCGGTCGTCAGGGCGAGAGATTCTCCTCAGAGACAAACAGGATTCGCCAAGAGGACATCCATTAGTAGAAATTGCCTCCATGGAATAGACCAAAGGTTCCAAGCGGGAAGGATTCGAGGGGGTACCCATAGTAGTATGGGTAATAGTATGGGTAGCTGTTATATCTGTACGGCAGATAGCTCGGATAGAAGCTCGGATTGGTGTAAGAATAATAGTATGGGTAGTTGCTAGAGTAGTACACGGGCGAATAGCCCAAATAGTCATTGGGATAATTCATCCAATATTGTCCCTGTGCAGCGGAAAAACAAGCTAACAGGATTAGGGCTGATAGAATGTGTGGTATATATCTTTTCATTGAATCATACCTCCATGATTTCAAGCAATTACTATTATCCTATACATCTGAATGAATAAATAAATTTTGATAGCTTGAAGAGACTAATTCTCGTTGCATACCACTGAATTTCTCTGCCAACCCTACTTTCGGTGACAATCGAATATTTTCATATCAGTTATCTGGCACACGCTTCTGCGAATAGATTCCAGAAATTTCGGGATTGACTTCGACATTTGACCAAACCGAAATCGTCATATAGTAATAATATAAGGACCAATTGGGTTCAGAGACTGTGCGCGATAGATGCCTTCAGTAAAGTGTTTCAGTCATTCCACACCAGGTGTAAACCCGGTCGAGTTTGGAAAGATGGCACGCATTAGTCGGATCATCCGGGAGAGGTCGATATGAGATACCACAAGTTGCTGCTTTGCTTAACGGTTATTGCTTATTCTCTGTTACAGGCAGATGCCCTGCCGTCCATGCTCCTGACTGTCGATAGCCTTGGATTTTCAGGAGATTCCGTGGGCGATCCGCTCGATCCCAGCCAGCTGGGAGAATCCATGTCCACACCCTTGCCCCAGGATCTTATTCAGGCGGCCAAGAATGCGGGAGTGATAACGAAATCGAATCCGCTCTACAAATCAGACAGTGAACAACCGAGTTTCTCAGCAGGAACTCAGTCCGAGGCGGATGCGGATAATTCTTTGGATAATATAAATGTGACCGGCGCCTGGTCCTTCGACCTCAAGGGCAAAACTCCAGAGCAAATGAAGCTATATCTGGTTCAGAACAAAGACCTGATAATGGGTCAGGGAATCATGAACAATGGAAATCAAACGGAAAACGCCACAGCCAGCGGATCAATATTCGGAGACAAAATGAGCTTGAACGTGATGCCCGTGGGAGTTTCCGAGCTATACGAGCTCAATCTGTCACTATCCTCCCTAGATTCAGGGACTTATGCCGACTACTTAGCCGATGGCAGCAGCAGATCCGGAGAGGTCATGTTCGCTGTTTCCTCAAATATTTTCAAGCCTGCATCCACAATCTGAAGAGAGGCCTGGCGCGTATTAGATGTTGAATTCGGCAACGGCTAAACGGGCTTAGCTGTAGGGCTTTGGGACCCGGGTGAAATCATTTGGATCTACCATATCAACAAGCGTGTCTGGCTTAGCGAATCAATTATCGAAGAATCATCCAGCGATGCGTTCTATTGCTCCATTCCTTGTTGCTCCTCAATGAATCCTTTGGCTTCTTTTATCCAGCCTGCCAAGCGTGGCCGCCACCAGCAGTGGAAGAGTGATGGTCGCGTCACCGTAAACGGTCATGTAGCGCGCGCCAGCCGAGATCTTGCCCCAGGATACTGCCTCGGATAATGTGGCCCCAGAGAGGCCCCCTGCTTCCGGAGTGTCGGTGGTCAGTTGAACTGCAAGCTGGAAGCTGTTGGGGGTGACCAGCATGGACTGCAGGGCGAAGTTCTTGGGCACTCCTCCTCCTACTATCACTATTCCTGTCCGGGGAGCCTGGTAGCAGATGTCCACAATCAGCTTTATGTCCGCGAAGGCATCAACATTCAGCTTCTTGGTCTGGCTGTGCAGCCAGGCCTGGAGGCCGATCATGGAATCGGGAAGTGCAGGACAGAAGACCGGAATATCGCGATCGTGGGCCGTTCGCAGTATCGATTTCTTATCAGATATCTGCGAGCCGATGATCTTCATCAGTTCCGCGCCCGAGATCTTTTCAGCTTTGTCAGGCAGGATGCTCTGCATTAGCTCTTCAAACTTAATAAAATCCTCATCTTTGAGATAGAGGTCGTATATCCTGCTCAGGCCCTCGGCCCTAAGAGCGACATCGTCTGATTCGGGCGTGCCCAGGCAGTGAGCGCCGAAGGACTCGATGATGTCATGCACAAGGTTTGCTCCAGAGGTTATGAGGACATCGATATGGCCGCGCCTGATGAGTTCAGAGATGATATTTCTCATGCCGGCTGGCACCATCGCGCCGGAGAGCGTGAAGAACTTGGTGTATCCTTTGCCGAGCATCTGCTCGTAGATCTCCACCGCTCCGGCCAGTCTCCTGGCCCCAAAGCCGCAATGGCTCATGCCCTCTACCAGAGCCTCCACAGTCATTTCTGGCACTATCTCTAATTGGCGCACCGTCTCCATTTGATCACCTTAACAA
>CAZPUO010000116.1:0-8433 GCA_964589745.1 uncultured Methanotrichaceae archaeon | reverse complement strand
GTACGAAGTCGCTATTTAGACAAGATCAGAATGACGGCTTTGGTGTGATCTTTTCTAAATAAGTCAATGGCAAATCAACATTGGCAAAAATTATTTTTAATATTTTTATTTTTCTGGGACACGGCGAACATATTTAAGCAGACATCATCCTTTGGCATATCAACTGGCGGATTAAAAGGACGGAGGTCAAGGCGGGCATGAACCAGCGAAAGGAGAGCAAATTTGCAGGATTAGAAGGAAAGTCAGATTCGAGAGATAATCTTTCAGATGATTTCAGCGATAGAGACTCGGAGATAGGAGCGAGCCGCCTTTCCGCGGAGGTTATCGACTTTCTTCCTGATGCCATTTTGGCCATCGATATTGAAGGCAAGGTAATCACCTGGAACCGGGCCATGGAGAAGCTGACTGGAGCCTTGGCAGAGGACATGATCGGCAAAGGTGACTACGAATATGCCTTGCCCTTTTATGGTGTCCGGCGTCCCATCCTCGCCGACCTGGTGCTCATGCCCGAAGATCAGGTAGATGGAAAATATGACAGCCTGGAACGAGAGGGAAAAACCCTCACTGTAGAAATCTTCATACCTACGTTTGGTGCCAGTGGCTCCTACCTCTGGGCCAAGGCTTCTCCGCTTTATGATTCCCAGGGGAAGATCATAGGGGCCATCGAGTCCATCCGTGACATCACTGAGAAGAAAAAGATAGAAAATAAGGTCTGCGGCATGAAGCGGCTCTTAGCCGAGGTCATCGACTTCCTGCCGGATGCTACCTTCTCCATAGACAGTGACGGGAAAGTGATCACCTGGAACCGGGCCATGGAGAAGATGACTGGAGCGAAGGCTGAGGATATGATCGACAAAGGGAATTATGAGTATGCCTTGCCCTTTTATGGTGTCCGGCGTCCCATCCTCGCCGACCTGGTGCTCATGTCCGAAGATGAGGTCAATGGGAAGTACGATTTGCTGAAAAGAGAAGGTAAAACCCTCACCGTAGAGATCTTCATCCCTACATTCGGTCCCAGTGGCTCCTACCTCTGGGCCAAGGCATCTCCCCTCTATGATCCATCGGGCCGACTGCTGGGTGCAATTGAATCCATCCGCGATATCACAGAGCGGAAAAAAGCCGAGCAGGCCCTGCAGAGATCTGAGCAGGAGAAGGCAGCTATTTTGGGTGGCCTGAAGAACGTGGCAGTTGAGTATCTGGATCCACAGATGAGGATCATCTGGTTGAACACGGCTGTGCAAAAGCATCTAGGCGTGACTGCGGAGGAAGTGAAGGGACGGAACTGCTTCGAGTTGATTCAAGGGCTGAAAGAACCCTGTCCCGGCTGCACGGCAAAGGAAGCCCTCCGGACGGGCAAATCCCAGGATGGAGAGCTGGCCACACCGGACGGCAGGATCTGGGCGTCGCGCAGCAGTCCCATCAGGGATGCCAACCAGCAGGTGACCGGAGTGGTGAATGTGGCAGTGAACATCACTCACCTCAAGAGGACTGAGGAGAAGCTGAAAAACATTATCGACTTCCTGCCGGATGCTACCCTGGTCATCAATAAAGAAGGTGAAATAATCGCCTGGAACAGGGCGCTGGAGGAGCTCACAGGCACAGAATCCGCGGAAATGCTTGGCCAGGGCGATTACAAATATGCTCTTCCCATTTACGGCGAACGGCGGCCGATGCTGATCGACCTGGCCATAGCGGCGGATGAAGCTGTTATGGAAAAATACTCCAACATCAAGAAAGAGGGAAACACTCTCACCACAGAGGTTTACATTCCGACGTTCAGAGGTCATGGTGCCTATCTCTGGGCCAAGGCTACTCCGCTCTTTGACCCTTCCGGAAAGCTTCTGGGAGCGATAGAGTCTATTCGTGATATGACTGGGCTACGCGAGGTTGAGGGAAAGCTGGAGCGTTCCAAGGCCGAGCTGCGGATAGCATCCGATATCCAAAGGAGCTTTTTACCGGAGCACATTCCGCCCCTCATGGGCTTTGACCTGGCAGCGACGTCGATTCCTGCTATGGAGGTTGGTGGCGATTTCTACGACTTCATACCTGGAGATCATCGTCTGGGTATGGTCATCGCCGACGTATCGGGAAAGAGCATACCGGCTGCCCTTTTCATGGCCCTCTCCCGGACCATCGTGCGAGCCAATGCCACTCATCACGAGAAGGGAACCGAAGTCCTTCAGGATGCCAATGATATGATCGCCGCCGACTCCACATCCGGTATGTTTGTGACGTTATTTTATGGCGTTCTGGACGAGATATCGAGAAGCTTGATCTATGCCAATGCGGGCCATCCTCCGCCTCTTCTTTTTCGAGGAGACGGACGGCTTGAGGTGCTGGAGGTGACAGGCATTGCTCTGGGCGCAGTTGGGAGTGTGGAGTACCAAGAACGCCAGGTCAATATCCTACCGGGAGATATCATGATCCTCTACACAGATGGAGTGAATGAGGCGATCAACAGCCACGTGGAACAGTACGGCCTTGTCCGGTTATCTGAAGCCGTACGCCGCTCCCGCCATTTACCTGCCCAAAGAATAATGGAAAGCATCCTGCAGGACATATCGCTTTTCGTTGAGGGACAGGCACAGTTTGATGATATCACTATGATAGTAGTCAAAGCGGAGTGAAAGAAAAAATTATCGGTCCCACTCCAACCACATAGTGCTCAGGCCCCTACGCTCTTTGATTATGGAAAAAGAGAACTATTGGGGCATATAATCTTCCTGCACAAGACCTATATTCATTTACAAACGGTAAGCATTGATCATGAAAGCTGCCCCTCTTATAGTATGTATTCTGGCCATGACAAGCTTAGCGTATGCTGATAGTACCGGAAACGCGAAGAATATTCGCATAGGTGCTCTCGTTCCCATCTCTGGAGAATGGGCTTCTAACGGGAGGCAGATCGAAGCCGCTCTGACTATCGGGTCAGAAGATCTAAACAAGTTTCTCGGAGATTTAGGCTCTAACAACCGAATCGTCCTTGTAGTCGAAGATACAAAAACTAGCCCTGCGCAGGCTCTTGAAAAGCTCAAAACTCTCCGCGAACAAGGAATTAAAATCGTCATCGTGGGAAGCACCAGTGCTGAACTGAAGACTATGAAAGAGTATGCTGATGAAAATGGAATCATTCTTATCAGCACCAGCAGCACTGCTCCATCCCTGGCCAATCCTGGGGATAACATAATCCGACTGGTTACGGATGACTCCTGCCAGGGAAAGGTCATGGCTAAAGTGCTGGCTTTTCACAATATCACGGATTTAATTCCCATCTACAGGGATGATCTCTGGGGCCAGGATCTGCTGAATGCCACCAGGAAGAGCTTCGAGGCCAAGAGCGGAATTGCTGCCAAAGGAGTGGCATACAAACCCAACAGCACCAGCTATTCGGCGGAGGTTAAAGCCCTTGGCGCAGAGGTGAAGAACGCCAGCGCTGTTTATGGCAAGGACAGGGTTGGTGTGTATCTGGTCTCTTTCGATGAGGGAGCAGGCATCATAACCCTGGCGGCTAAAGACCCAATTCTTTCTTCTGTGAAGTGGTTCGGTTCGGACGGCATCGCAAACCTGGCCGAACTGACGCAGAACAGCACTCTCGCCCAGTTTGCCATCAAGACAAGCTTCATCACACCCGTGTACGCCGGCGAAGAAGGCAGCCCGCTCTGCGCGAATCTAAGCAAAGCTATTATGACCATTACGGGCTCGGAGCCAAATGCCTATGCCATAACGGCCTACGATGCCCTCTGGATGGCGGCGGAAGCTGAGCTTCTCGCCGGGAACGGCAACACATCTCAGTTGAGAGTGGCCTTCGAGCAGATAGCCAATAACTACTGCGGAGCAACGGGCCGCACCATGCTGAACGAGGCTGGAGACCGGGTTTTTGCCGATTACGCTCTGCTGGAAATCAAGAAAAACGACAAAGGATATTTCTGGAAAAAAGTGGGTATGTATTATGCCGACTTCAATGAGACCGGACTGGAATGGACAAACAAATAAAATGTAGACACAACAATCATTGATTTAGTTCTTCTTTTCTGTTTATCCCGTTGAATCTGGATTCTCGCCAGCCATTTTCCGGAGTTTTGTACCGTTCCTTCGGGAAAATCTTTCCATCACTTCAGATTTTTCCACATCCGCACCGCGTGCTTTCCGCGCCCATAATAGTGCCTGACCAGCTCCCTCTTTCGGTAGCCTGCTTTTCGATAAAGCTCAAGAGTCCACGGTTTCTCCAGAGCTGCCTCCAGCCGGATCGCCCGCGCTCCCTGGCACTGCAGAGCCTCCTCGAGAGCCAGGATAAGCCTGCTGCCAATGCCCTTTCTCTGGTATTGAGGATGGACGTCCAAGGTGTAAATCGCACCTCCGCTTCCACTGGTGTATCCCATGACGAAACCAACGACTTTTTCTTCCGGCTCGCAGGCAACCAGAGCCACGGAATGGCGAATGAGGTAGGCGAACATTCCTGGAGGGAAGGCGGTCTCCTCCGGGAAGCAGAGCCCTTCGATCTGTACAATCTGGGCCAGATCCCCAAGCTCAGCTCTCTGGATTCTCATTTTTTCTCTGAAGCCACCTTGGAAACCTGCTTGACGACATCAGCATAAGCACCGAAGACCTCGGGCAGATCGATGGTTCCTACCACATCCACCACGCCCACTGCCGCGACGACCTTGCCTTCTGCGATTATGGGGGCAACTGAGACCGGGATACCTTTATAGGCCCCCTTCTCAGGGACGGTGCGAATGGGCTCGCCAGTGAGGATGACCTCTTCCAGGACAGGTCCGCTGTAGATCAAATCCAGGACCTTCCCCTTCTCCACCCTGACCCCTGGAAAGTTCGCGCTGCGCAGCGTTATGGGAAGCCTTACGATCTCGTTGATTGCGAGGGCGAGCGGAGCCAGGTTTTCAGACCTGGCGTCCTCAGATATCACAAGCCTGGCCATGTCCATAATGTTAGGTCTTGATATCAAATAAATGCTGCTCTTACTGCTCCGTCCATCCGGAATTTTCAGGAGCACTTCCTTTTCAGAAGACGCGCCTGGAATCCGTGATATTTGGCAAAGCCCTCGGCGTCCTTCTGGCTCAGGGTCTGGGAGTCGAAGGAGACCATGTCCTGTGCGTAAAGCGCGTCGGGCGACTGGCGTCCCACGGGAATGGCGCTTCCACAGAAAAGCTTCATCTTGACCGAGCCGTTGACTCTCCTCTGAGACTGATCCACGAAGGCATTCAGGTCAGCGTAGAGCGGGTCATCGACCAGGCCCATATAGGCCAGCTCCGCCCAGGCCTCATCCACCATGACCTTGAAGCGAAGCTCGGCACGTGAGAGAACCAGGTGCTCCAGATCTTTATGTGCGCCCAGAAGGATTGTGGCTGCAGGATGCTCGTAGTTCTCGCGAGCCTTCAGGCCCAGCACCCTATCTTCGATCATATCCGTCCTGCCCACGCCATGCTCACCGCCGATCTGGTTGAGCCGGCCGATCAGCTCCATGCCGTCCATCTTTTTGCCATCCAAAGAGACTGGCACGCCCTGCTCAAAATCAATCTCCACCACACGCGCGGGCCTGCTCGCGCTGGGGGCACTTGTCCAGCCGTAGATCTCTTCTGGCGGCTCGAAATAGGGGTCCTCCAACCTGCCTCCTTCAATGGATCGCGACCAGAGGTTCTCGTCTATGGACCAGGGCTTCTCCTTGGAGACAGGCACCTCGATGCCGTGCTCTTGCGCATACTCGATCTCCCACTCCCTGGCCAGATCCAGCTCCCTCATTGGAGCGATGACCCTGCAATCGGTGGCCCGGAAGATGGCCTCGAAGCGGAGCTGGTCGTTGCCGCGACCGGTGCATCCGTGCGCCAGGTTCTTTATGCCCAGCTTTTTGGCTATCTCTACCGCCTTGCTGGCAATGAGCGGTCTGGCGATGGCTGTTCCAAGCACATATCCCTCGTAAGAGCCGTTGGCCTTGATGAGTGGAAAGAGGCACGTCTGTACGAACTCCATTCTCGCGTCGATGACGTAATTCTCATCAGCCAGCTGCTTTGCCCTCAGGTTTCCACGTTCGATATCCGTATTCGGCTGGCCAACGTCCACAAGAACGGTAACCACCTTATCAAATCCATAGCGCTCTCTGAGGAGCGGGATGCATACAGAGGTATCCAGGCCTCCGGAATAGGCCAGTACAACTTCAGACACAAGGGTTCACCGATCTCGTACAATAGGCATGGTCGATTTAACTTTATCTCTTCTCCTGGGCGACAACTCTATAACTGCTACGAAAAAAATGGAATTTTCGATGACCCAGCTAATCAAGACGGCCGCTTTCAGCGTGGACTTTGACAAGGACACGAGGGCTCTGCAGGCTCACGGTGCCCTGACCCGGATGGTCCAGCCTGTTTTGAAGATGATAAACCAGAGGCTGGTAGAGGAAAAGCCCGCCCAGGTTCGGCTGAAGGATATCGTCGCCAGCACCTGGCTGCCGCCCATTCCCAGCGGGCCTTTCAAGAGGCTGCTTCTCAATGAAGCACGCATCGCCATTGGCCGACCTGTGCCCCAGACCGTTTCCATCGAGGTCACGGGACTTTGCAATGCCAAATGCGAACACTGCCTGATTAAAGAGGATGCTGAAGGGATGAGCCGAGAGGATATCCTTCGCGTCATCGACGAGGCCCTCGAAATGGGAGCCTGCATCATCACTTTTACAGAAGGAGATCCCCTCCTGCGGGAGGATATCTTCGAGCTGATACGGTACGTCGATCCTGAGAAGGCTGTGGTCAACCTCTTCACTCCCGGCCTGGAGATGACTGTAGAAAAGGCGGTCAAGCTCAGAGAAGCCGGGCTTTATAATTTGATCATCGGTATTTACAGCCCCAACCCTGAGGAGCATGATAGGGTGCGGGGTTTGGAAGGGGCCCATGCCAAGGCCGTGGAGGCCATTCGCATAGCCCTACAAACAGGCCTGATGGTCACCATGTCCTGTCATGTGAAGTCTGGACAGGTAGATCAGATATCTGAGCTTTATAAGTTCGCAACGGATCTAGGAGTACAGGAGCTATCCATCTGGGAGGGCATGCCGAAGACTCCAGAAGAGCATCTCACACAGATCGAGAGAGAGAAGATCGTCGACATCTACAGAAAGATCAACTCCATGCCCGGTGGGCCGCGCCTGTTCGCTAACACTTACTTTGAGGGCCAGATGCTGGGCTGCATGGCCGGAAGAAGATGGCTGCATGTAGGCGTGGATGGCGGCATCAGAGCATGTCCCTATCTGCAGGAGAGCTATGGCAATGTTCACGAGAGCACCCTCAAAGATTGCTGGAAAAACCTGAGAAAATCAGGAGAGTTCGAGGGTTTTGTCTGCACCTGCCCTGCCCAAGACACCTTTTCTTGATTACGGGCCACTTTGTGTTCTTTTTCTATTTTCTTTTGCGTACATCGGGCCATATTTCGGTAGCCTCTTATCTCATGCCCTCTCGCCATCCTGGTCTCTTAGAATCAACGCCGCAGCAGCAAAGGAACTATGATGTTTATCGCCTTTTGATGCTCACCAAAGGATCCGATGAACTCTATTGCTCGTGTTTACTACCACGCCATTCTTCCTATTTTTCTTGCGGAAGCTTTATTTAGTTAAAATTATTAATAACGTTCATAAGATGGAAAATCTGTCTGCTGGAGCCACCAGGCCCTTCCTGAATATAAGTTATGGAAAATTATTAGTACAGATATGGGCGTTATCAGATCAGAGGTAGGATATGGGTTTCATCAGCGGCTTCAAAGAAAGCCTTGGGGGCTGGATAAAAAGAATATTCAAAAAGAAGAGGGCCAAGATTGGACTTTACGGCCCGCCGAATGCCGGAAAGACCACCCTGGCCAACAGGATTGTGCATGATTGGGACGAAGACGATAGCTTCGGCGAGGTCTCGCCCATTCCCCATGAAACCCGCAGAGCCATGAGGAAAGAAGGTGTGGTGATCGACGCCAACGGATCGAGCATCGAACTGGACATAGTGGATACACCTGGGATGGCCACGAAAATTGATTTCAAGGAGTTCATGGCCTATGGCCTCTCCGAAATGGAAGCCAAGAAGAGGGCCAAGGAGGCTACGGAAGGTGTCATCGAGGCTATAAAGTGGCTGGACGACTTGGACGGCGTGCTTCTGGTTATGGATTCAACCGAGGATCCTTACACTCAGGTTAACGTAACCGTGATAGGAAACATGGAGGCAAGGAAATTGCCACTTCTCATCGTGGCCAATAAGATGGATCTGCCCAACGCCTCGCCCGCCCGGATCAAGGCTGCCTTCCCACAGCATGCCATGGTGCCGATATCGGCCCTGGAAGGATTGAATATTGACGAGCTTTATCAGGCGATTGCAACTCATTTCGGGTGATCTTTATGCGAGAAGTGCAGATGGACCTTATCTCCGGGGAGAAGCTGGAGAAGATGACCTCCAT
>CAZPUO010000115.1:0-8461 GCA_964589745.1 uncultured Methanotrichaceae archaeon | reverse complement strand
CTGGTCAGCTTGTGGAGGCCGAATACGGCGGCAACAGGTTCTATTTGAGGCGGCCTGAAATCACACGATCATAGGAGCAGGCCACCAGCACAAGTTTACACTGATCTTCTGCCAGTTGCCGTCCCCGTCCAGACCCTGCCTTGGGCATCGAAGGCATAGTAGCTTCCGGAGAGGTACTCCTTGCTTAGGGTCAGAAAGCACCGGTAGAGGATCAGATACTCGGACAGAATGCCCAGGTAGAGCACATCCTTGGAGGTCTGCCCGCTGGAAAAAGCCGCCTGCCCAATCTTGTATTTTCTTATAGCATAAAATCAAATGTTCACATGATGCATATGCAACACATGCATAACCAGAATCGCATTCACGGGCACACATCCAAGGCTCTCCAGAGATCCTTTATGCCCTCTGCCGCCGGCCCGCCCAGCTCCACAACTGGCTTGCCGAGGACCATGGCCTCGACAACGGCCGGATCGAAAGGCAGCTTCCCGGCCACCTCCGCGCGCCTCTCAGCGCAGAGGTCCTCTATGCGACGGGCAACGTCGGGATTGAGGTCATATTTATTTATGCATACTTGAGCCTTGATTCGGAAGTGCTCAGTCACGTCCAGGATCCTCTCTAGATCATGCTCTCCAGAGATTGTGGGCTCAGTGACCACCAGGGCCAGGTCCACCCCAGTGAGGGAAGCGATTACAGGACACCCAATGCCAGGAGAGCCGTCGATCAGCACCAGTTCCAGGTTTCGGGATGTGGCCAGCTCCCTCGCCATCTCCCTGACCATGGCCACCAGCTTGCCCGAGGCCTCCTCGCCGGGGAAGAGATCAGCGTGGACCAGAGGGCCAAATCGGGTCTCGGAGACATAGGCGTGGCCGGATAGACGGTCCACCATGCTCACAGCTTCCGCAGGGCAGACCAATTTGCAAACCCCACAGCCCTCGCAGAGAAGAGGATCGACCGCAGAACCGCAGACGGCCCCGAAACGGCAGTGCTCTTCGCAGGAGCCGCAGAGAGTGCATTTCGATGGATCGATGACTGCCCTTTTCATGCCCAGGAACTCCCGTTTCTCCTTTATCTCTGGCCTGAGGATGAGGTGCAGATCAGGAGCGTCCACGTCACAGTCGGCGATCACAGCCCGACCTTTAGCCAGCGCCGCCAGAGATGCTACCAGGGAGGTCTTGCCAGTGCCGCCTTTGCCGCTGATTACCGCAACCTGCTTCATGAGACTAGCTCCTCTATGTTTTTTAGTAGAGCTCTGAACCTGACTTTCCACTCCGGCATCTCTTGGACGAAGATGGTGCCCCGGGAGTACAGCTCCGCGATCCTCCTCACCATAGGTATCTCCATCAGCAGGGGGATGCCTTTCTCCTCCAGGTACTGGTAGACTTTTTTGTCACCAATTCCGCTCTTGTTTACCAGGACGCCCCGAGGGATGTTCATCTTCTCCAGCACCTTCAGGGCTATGTCCAGGTCGTAGAGGCCGAAAGGCGTGGGCTCCGTAACCAGGAGACAGAAGTCGCTTCCCAGAACAGCCTCCACCATAGAGCAGGAGGTGCCGGGCGGGCAATCTATTATCGTCAGCTCTCCCTTCGCCATGCCTTTCACTGCCCGAATCAGGGGAGTGGTCCTGGCCTCTCCCAGGCTCAGTTCGCCCCAGATGATCTCCTTTTCGCCGGACCTGGCCCGGAAGATCTCGCCCACTGGTCGCGTCTCCTCGGATATCGCATTCTCAGGACAGGCCAGGATGCAGCCGCCGCAGCCGTGGCACAGCTCTGGGAATATCAGAACCTGGCTGGGAAGGGCGGCCAGGGCGTGGTAGGCGCAGAAATCGGAGCAAGTCCCACAATGCGTACACTTAGCCTCATCCACCACGGGCACGGGTACGCAGCATTCGGCTTTTTCTATCAGCCTCCTATCCGGAAAAAATAGGTAGGCATTGGGCTCCTCCACATCACAGTCCACCAGTTGAACTCTATCCAGGGACGCGGCCAGGCCGGTGGCAACTAGAGTTTTGCCCGTGCCCCCTTTGCCGCTTGCTATCGATACTATCAATTCATAGTCTCCTGAGATGTTTGGATTCAAGAGAAATTAACAGATTTCGTCGCCCATCAGATAAGAACGAAACTCATAATCGCAGTAGCGGGCTTATTGATCGGTTTAAATCCTTCAGTTCTTGATTATAAATGAAAGCTGCGAGTCATCGAGTAGATCGCAGCTTGTCGATTCGTTCTCTAATGCCCTTCAGGTCTTCCTCTAGCTGCTTGGCTACATCCTCCAGATAGCCCATCTCCTCCGACGGCGTGGGCTCTCGAAAGGGCTCATACCAAGGAGCTGCGAATGCCTGCCTCCGAAAGCCTCTTCCGAAGCCGAAGCCCACTCCTCTGCTCCGGCACCAGGGATTCGTTGGCACATAACCTGAGGCTCTATAGCCTCTGGGACTCATCCACCAGGGTCCCGTACAATCTCCCCAAGGCATACAGTTTTTCACCTCGTTTAATCCTCGCAGATCAAACCCTCTGTGAGTAATAGTAACTTATGAGATAATATACTTAAAGATTTCTATGGGCCAAGATTCAAATACAACCTGTGCATGAGGATATTTATGTGTCCTTGCAGGGGCAGACGCCGCGGAAGACGCTGGATTTCGGAGGTTCCTCAAGTCAGATGTTTTTTACCCGAAGGCTGCCCCAGGGCCGAGGTTATCTGCTTGAGCCTGGAGGAGCTGGAGGCCGTGCGCTTGGTAGATCTTCTGGAGCTGGAACAGGAGGAGGCGGCATTTTATATGGGCATCTCGAGGAAGGCCTTCTGGAACGATTTGGCCAGTGCCAGAAAGAAGATCGCCACGGCGTTGGTCTACGGCACGGGGATTCTCATCGAGGGCGGTAGCTACATACTGAGAGGAACAGAGGAAGCCGCGGCTTCTTCGGAGCATACAGAGAAGGCAACAGGTGAGGCCGAGATGGCCCTGATGGAGAGGGAACTGCATCTTCTCAGTACCAGGTTGGATCACCTCAGCGCCAGGATGGCTGCTTTGAAAGATGCCTCGGGCGTAGTAAATGGCGAAGCGGCAGGAGAAAAGACCTGATATCAGGGCCGTCACTTGGGATCTTCAGGGAAGGGCGCAGTTTTGCAGCTTCATACAGCCAGGGATGTCCTCTATCAATTTTATATTTTGATTTGTTTTTTTGTTTATGAGAAATACATAAATATATGATCTCATAAGCTATTTTTGCAATAGCAATGATGATGCATATTATCCTAACTTAGGTGACCATGATATGAGCGGTTCTTCTGAAGATAGCTGCGAGGGAAGCTGTGAATCCTGTGCCGAGAGCAGCACATGTACCGATCCCAGAGCCAACGATGAGACATCGATTCGCATGACCAGAATCAAGCACAAGATCGTGATAGGGAGCGGGAAAGGCGGCGTGGGTAAGAGCACTGTGGCCGTCAACCTGGCCGCGGCCTTGCAGGCCCGGGGCTTTAAAGTGGGCATCCTGGACGCGGACATCACCGGCCCCGATATCCCCAAGCTTCTGGGAATCGAAGACCTGCGCCTCATGGCCGGGCCAGAAGGGCTAGAACCGGCTGATGCTCGCGGCCTGAAAGTGATCTCAATGGCCCTGCTCCTGGAGAGCCGGGACTCGGCAGTGGTTTGGCGCGGCCCCATGAAGATGGCTGCCCTGAAGCAGTTCGTCTCTGATGTCAACTGGGGCGACCTGGACTTCCTCCTTGTGGACCTGCCGCCGGGAACCAGCGACGAACCCATCAGCGCCGTTCAGCTCATCACCGACCTGGATGGAGCGATCATCGTCACCACGCCTCAGGATGTAGCATTGCTTGACTCCCGCAAAGCGGTGAATATGTTCCTCATGATGGATGTGCCTGTGCTGGGCATAGTGGAAAACATGAGCGGCTTTGTCTGTCCTCACTGCGGTGCGAAGATAGAAGTGTTCAAGGTAGGTGGGGGAGAGAGAGCAGCCAAAGAGCTGGGCGTTCCTTTCTTGGGAGCTATACCGCTGGACGTGGCGATTGGAAGACTGAGCGACTTGGGCCAGGCATTCGCAGGAGGCAAGACCCCGGCTGCAAAGGCTTTCGATAGAATTGTAGAGGCCGTTCTACTAGAGTTGCGTGGAAGCGATAAGCGTTCTTCTGAACAAAAGATTTAAGTATATCTTCGTATAAGCTCCTAATTGGGCGACAAGGGTTTTTCGTCCCAACGAGACCATTAAAGGTGCCGACACGGTTCACAATCGTAATTAAGTTCGTCTCTCGCCAGAGCAGTGTATCGGCCCCGCCCTCCTTTTATCAAAGGTTGGAATTTGCGAAAAAAGGGTCGTGTAGGTGAGTTACTGGAAATTGCCAACGATTGACTCTATGAGTATTTTTGCGACATTTAACTACTAGCGATCGATTCTTGAGAAATCTTTCCGTGGCTCACACCCACGACCAAAAAAAGAGACGCCAGCCAAATTTTGCTGGGCCCGCAGGCCAGAGATCTGCAGACTGATTTATATCTGAAGCAACAAAGTTGGTGCTGGCTTCAGGCGGTGGAGGAGATTTCCATGAGAATAGATATCGTATCTCCGGGGATGTACACCTACGGCTCCATGGTTTTGGGCGGGATTCTGAGGGATAGGGGTCATGCAGTGAAGATCACCAAGAAGCTCGAGTCCCAGGGCGAAATGACCCTCCTAAGCCTCTTCTCCACCTTGCAGCTCCTTGATCCCGACATAAAGAAGTTCTCGGCTGGTCGAGAAAAGATCTATGTGGGCGGCCCGGTGGGCCTCTTTCCGGAGATGGTGCTGGGAGAGCTGAATGCCAGGGCAGTGGTCACTGGTGAGGGGGAAGAGATAGTGACTGCTCTGGTTGAAGAGGGCCCGGAAGGTCTGCCGGGCGTGGCTTACCGCGAGGATGGCGGCCTGGTGAAGAACGAGCCCCGGCCAGTGACGTCCCTGGACCATCCCCTGCCCCTGGTTCCCCCGGAGCTGAAGGATCAGAACGTGCGCGGCGCCAATGTTTACATTGAGACCCATCGGGGCTGCCTGGGCGGCTGCACCTTCTGCCAGGTGCCGCGTTTTTTTGGGCGGGTCATCCGAAGCAGGAGCCTTGAAAACATCGTTCGAGAGGTAGAGGATTTGAAGCGCCGCGGTGTACACCGAGTAGCCATCAGCGGCGGCACTGGCTCCCTGTTCGGCTACCGTGACCGGGTAAACCGCGAGGCCTTTGTGGAGCTGCTGCGTTCCCTCTCAAAGATCCTAGGCAAGAGGAACCTCTCCGTTCCAGACATGAGGGTGGATCTAGTGGACGAAGTGGTATTGGAGGCGGTAAGGGATTATACCATCGGCTGGGTTTTCTTCGGCCTGGAGACGGGAAGCGACCGCATCCTCAGATCCATGAGGAAAGGAGTCACTATCGAAGATAATCACAAGGCTGTAGAGCTGGCAAAGAGCCTGGGGGTCAAGGTGGGCGGCAGCTTCATCGTGGGCTATCCAGGCGAGACCAGGCAGGACTTTGAGGAGACCATGGCCTTTGCAGAGGAGGCAATGCTGGATGATGTCTTTGTGAGCATAGCTGAACCCATACCCGGCACCCCTCTGGCCAGTCAGATCCTGGACTTGCCTGCGGAGGAGCTGCCCCTCTATCAGGAGCCTGAAGGCGAATACAAGGCCCTGATGCTCTCCGAGGCCGAGGCGAGATGCTTCGAGCTGATGCTTCAAGGAGAGGGCTGCAAACCTCTGCCCAGAGCCATAACAAACGATCTGTACAATGCTTATCTAGCCGAGGCCAGGGGTCAGGGCAGGGATATTAAGAGGGTAATGACGCTTTTGAAAAAGTACCGTGAGTATCTGCCCTAGAATCGTCTTTATGCGTACTTTGTGCCCAAATGGTTAATATTATCGCCTAATTCATTAGCCAATGGCCTTGCTTTTTTCATCACAACGAACACAAATCGCACAAAGGCAGCTTTAGCTAATCAGAGATGTAGGCAATAAAAAAAGGAAAGGATGCGTAGGTCCTGAGACCTACACAGCAGGCATGACCAGGGACCGATCGCCTGCAGCACGGAACTCGCGGGCACCGCCCTTGCCGAAGCAATCGCGAATATTTGTCCAGTCGAATACCAGGCCGGGGTTGGCGAAGGTAGCCTTGATCAGCGGGTTGCAGGCGAAGGCATCCATGCGGCCTGCATGTACTGCGCTGACTATGCCTGCGTACTCGCCCTGGTGGCCCACGTTCATGGCATAGTTCGGGTAGTTGGCGCCCCTCAGCTCCAGCGGGTTGCCCTCGTCGGACTGATAGGAGAAGACGTTGGTCGGTCCGCACTGATCCTGCAGGTCGTAGCCGAAGAAGCCCAAGCGTCCCCAGGCCTCTTTATGCACAAGCATGGAGAGGTACCAGCCTGCAAGAGCGCACTGGCTGTTTCCAGTGGCGATGGCTGTTGTGATGCCGGATGCGGCTGCGAGCACGGCTGCCCTCTGAGATCCGCCGAAGTGATCCTCAAGCAGGGTCGGATAGGCCTCGTACTGCTCGATGCCGTACAAGGTGACCTCAGTGGCCAGATCCTTGGCGACGTCGATGGTCTTGGGTGCCTTATTAAACCCTCCGTACTTGTCGTTGGCGAAGTCGACACCGTAGTAGGAGAAGTCGTCCAGGACATCATTGGTGTAGGCTGCAGTGGCGTACTGGGTGAATCCGACACCGCCGGACATGTAGCTTCCCAGCCAGATCTGATCGTAGAGCATTGAGCCTGCGGCGACCACGTTCAGGGAGACATAGGCCGGATCCTGCGGCCTGACCCTGGAGGTCTGGACCATATCTGCCATGAATCCGAAGGACAGTCCGCCGGGGTTGTTGGGGCCGCGAGCGCGGCGAGCGGGCAGCATTTCGGACATCTGCAGAACGGCAGCGTGCTTGGCGGCATAGGCCAGATCAGCCACAGCGGCCTCTCCGGCGCACATGTTGTAGGCGTCGATGAAGGTCATACATAGCTGCATGGCGCTCCATCTGGAGGTGGTGCCGCCGTCACAAGATCGCACAACGATGGTCGGGACGTGAATGGCCTGCCAGGTGGTCTTGCCAATAGCGGCTTTGATCTGCTCGGCCTGATCCGCTGGGAAGAGCTTGTTGAGGTCTATTACGTACTGTTCGTCGATCTCGTCGGCCAGGGCATCGTCGCCCGTGAAGATGCGGACGTTGCAGTCATCGACGAGTCCGGGGTGTGTCTCGACCATGTGCTCCTGAACCACGGCTGCGCCGGGCATGGCATGGTTGAGGATCTCGAGATAGTTGTTGATGGTCTCGGGTGTGACCTCCTTGCCCAGCCTCTTCTGCAGCACCTCGTGAGCCATATCCAGGCCAACGATGATGGTCCTGCGGATATCATCCCACATCTGCTGCATGGCGGGGTTGTTGACGAAGTGCAGGTCGTCACCCTCTACCACATACTCCGTAGAGGATAGCTTGTAGGGTACGAGCTGCCTCTGTCCTAAGGGTATTCCGCCGCAGTGGACATAGGGGTTGTACCCGGTCATACCACGCTTGCCCTCGAGCTTCTTGGCGTACTCCATGAACTCCCTCTTGCGGGCGCTCTGCTCGGGTCCAAGTCTCAAATATCCGGTCTTCTGGCCTTGGAGATTTTCCTCAATAACTCCTTTGGATGCGAGTACCTTCTGCTCAGTTGCGAACTTCTTGTTAAGAGCCTTCATGAATAGCTTCTTGGTGTGCTTGACTGCCATTTATATCACCCACCTTTACTCCGGCCTGTAGCCCCATTTGCTGCGCAGCTCCCACATGTGATGTAGAGCCTCAACGGCCTCGTCGTATTTCCTGGCGCCAATCTTTCCACCCATGGGTACACCATCGAACCTGAAGATGGTGGTCCTCTTCTTGGCCTCTGCCTCGCTCATGGGCTTGCCAAGGTTGATCTTCTTATCCAGTGGGATGCCGACCTGGTCCTTAATGCCGTAGACATTTCCATCCTTGCCCAACTCAGTCCTGGCCAGCATATCAAACTGCATGCCGTTCTCTTCCAGCCTCAGGGAATGGCCGTGCACAGTGCAGCCCCTCATGGAACAGAGGGCAACATCGGTCATCTCGCTGTCGTACTGCTTCTTGGTGTAGGCCTCGATATCCCTCTCCCTAGCCTCGATGATCTGCCTTCCGGACAGGGTGCCTGGGTCGCAGCCCTTGCAGTTGATGGCTCCCCAGTAGGATCTGAAGTAGGGAATGGATGGAGCAAAGTACATGGAGTCAGTCCACTGAGAGTATCTGACGCGGTCACCAGCGGCAGCTCCTGGTGTGGGAGCGACGATCTGCCTTATGGGGCAGTCTGGCTCGCCCATCTCCTTGAGGGGTGGGTGAGTGCTTGAATAATCGGCACCTGGGGCCCTGTGGCCCATTATCGCCACTACGTCCGCCTCGGCAATATCTCTGAGCTTCTCGAGGTTTCCGGACATGTGCTTGC
>CAZPUO010000114.1:0-8468 GCA_964589745.1 uncultured Methanotrichaceae archaeon | reverse complement strand
TATGTTCTTCGTCATGACCTCGGATACCTTCATCTATAACCACCTAATTTGATAGGCCTTATGGCTCATTCCACAGGCACTTTTATCGGATTCTCTGGCTTGAATTTGAAGGGAACCTCAATCTTCAAGAGACCGTTAACATACTTTGCCTTGGCTTCTTTAGGTTTTACAGGGCAACAAAATGAAACAGATGCAGCGTAAGCAATCCCTTCCTCGTCCTTTCTGGGTGCATAGAGGGACAAGCTGTCCTCATGCATATTGATTGTAATATCCTTCTTATCCATTCCTGGAATCTCAGCTTCAATTGTCAATTTAGCATGCTCACGATCCGCATAAGTAGACAGATCGGAACATGTTACGAAAACTTCACCCGCCATTTTTGATCATCTCCTAGTGCATCGCTAAAATATGCGACACTTTAAAATTTATTGAGATATAGCCTCCAATACTATTTAAAGATTCACTTGATTATTGGGTTGAACGTTATTTAAATGGAGTCCTTGGTTTCTAATCTTCATTTCTGGACCATCTTGCATTAGAGCAAAAGGATTTCAAAAAAGGAGTTCGTTATCCGCAGGGAAACGTCTCCAAGGCGGGCACAAAGCAGTTTTAAGGAACCCATTTCAAAACCTCACTGGAATACTCTTTTCCCATAATGAGGCAGCAAGCCAAATCTATCAATCCCATGAAACATGCATTCAATCGCTCATATCTGGTCGCTAACTTCTAAAGCCTGATTTAAGCCACCCGAAGAACCTTTCGACGCATCCTCTCTTTCTATACGATTCCTGGTTGAACCTTATAGGTCTACCTCTTTTAGGAGCTTTCTGATTGCGTTTATTGCCTGGGATGTTATTTTTTATGTTTCTTCGTCGGAGATACAATCGTATTTCTTTGTCGTCATAAGCAGCATCCGCAGGACTTCCACAGGTCTTGATTTAGGTCTGCCAATGCCTTTGCGAATTTTGATTCCATTCAGAACTTCAACAAATCGCTTACTATCGTGCTCATTACCAGGAGATAACATAAAGCTCAGAGGTAAGCCTTTTCCTCTTACCCCTACGTGGGCTTTGCACCACCTTTTCTTCTCTTGTGACCGTTGTAACCTGAAAATTCTCCACCTTTTTAATTCGATTAAGGTGCTATTTACTGCTACCATATCGACAGACAACTTGCTGCGCTGCAAGCGGTATCACAGATTGCACAAAGGATCTTGAACCAAACACCTTTTCTGACCAGCGTCTTAACTTCTCCAAGCGGTAACATAAGAACGCAGTATCTTGGCATATCTTCCCATTTACATCCGGTCTCAAGGACATAGAGGATACCATTAATTGTTCTCTTATCCTCCGCTCTCTTTCTACCAACTCTTGACGGGGGGAGGCACTTAATGTACTCCCATTGATCTACCATTAAGTCTGAGAACTTCGTGCTACCTTCAAGGGAGTAGTTATCAAAAGTAGTATAAATAGTTTTGAAATAGGTTTAAGGAAACGTCACATTGAAGATATTTTCGGTGGCGAGATGCTCATATTTGTCACCAGAGCCGATATTTAGGTCGCATGCTAGGCACTTTCTTGATCGAACCGATTTCTCCATGCTGGTGGTCAGGATGAGGAGTCCCTTAATTCCTCTAACTTCCTAATTAAATGAAAAAGAGGAGATCATTGGATCGCAGGCCCACGTTCTTAGGCCAACAGCGAAGTTCCTCGCTCATCTCCTGGCAATACCAACAAAAAGACCCTGAAGAAGTCGGTTGACCACGTGCGTTGCATTTTCCAGTTCGTTATCGATTACTTCCATGATTCATTCTAACACTCGACCATCATGTTTTTCAAGACACAAAAATAGTGGACATAACTACACCGGATATCTTAGCTCTGCGGCCATGGCGAAGGCCGCTCCAGCCTTTGTGTCATGATGAAGTGCATGGAGCGCGATACCCTTGTTGTACCAGAACACTCCCTGGAGAGGATCTAGCTTAACAGCTTGATCAAACGCCACCAGGGCCTCATCATAGCTACCCAAAGCAGTGAGAGTAGTACCTTTGTTATTCCAAACTACTGCATAGACTGGATCTATCTCAATCGCTTTTTCGTAGCATTTTATGGACTCATTGTATCTTCCCAGGCAATATTTAGCAAGACCCATGTTATTCCAAGCCTTAGTAAAGGAGGGATTTATCTCGATAGCGTTGTCGTAGCACAGGATAGACTCCTCAATTCTGTTCAGAGCATCGAGAGATACGCCTCTACAGTACCATGCGGTTGCATCTAACGGATTTATCTCGATGACTACGTCCCAGCATTCCAAAGACTCATTGTATTTGCCCAGACGATAATTAGCAAGACCTTTGTTGGACCAGGCATCAATATCCGAGGGATTTTGTTCGATAACCCTGTTGTAGCACTTGATGGCATCTTCATATTCCCCCGCACTGTAAAGAGCAAAGCCTTTATTGTACCATGCTATCATATATGATGGATCTAACTCAATGGCTTTATCAAAACATTTTATGGCTTCCTCACACTTACCTCTATCGCCAAGAAACATACCTTTGTTATTCCATAAAACAGCATCTTGATAATCTATTTCAATTTCTTGGCTTTCAATGTCCTCCAAATGTTCCAACTGAATCACCTCGCTTGTGTAGAAAAACATATTATTTAAAATTACCTAAAAAATTAAACTTACTAAAAGAAAAGCTAACTTGATTACGTCTCATGTATGATATCCTGCGACCTTCCGCTTGAAGTCCGACAAGAGCTTCAAATAAACGATTGTAGCTTCTGGCGTGAACCCGGCAATTTGGATTTATCTGCAATAACGTTACCGTACTGAATTCCCTTGAGCGTCTCGCAAATAACTGTTCCCAAGTGCCTATCCCGTTCACGAGTATGCCCTATGGAATACTCGCGCCAACACCTTGAATTTCGGCCGGACACAACTCTCGTACAGGTCCACATTCGATTGAAGCCAGGAATTGTTCGACTTCCTCTCTGGATATCGTTTCGCATCTCAGAAGTAGGACCGCCAATTCCTTTATATGTTCAATCATCAAAGCCGATCCAAAAGTGTCGAGACTCGGTCCAGAGCTATTAGCAGCACGTGCATGAAAAGCAATCTGTATTAAATAGCTATTAATAATCAGCGGATTATATAGCACAAAACATGTCCACAGACCAGCCAGAATTGAAGGCGGCCTCCTTCGATGTCACCAAACGACACAAGAGGATCACTCTTTTCAAGATCGGAAAGCTTTGGGTCTTCAAGCACTTTTTCGATGATAAAGAGACATTCAAGGCCTTGGCAGAATCCTACAACGAAGACAAATTCAGATTTGAATTCAAATCCTTTGGTGAACGGAATAATGCCTTGAAAATTTTGGAAAGAAAGGGTTTTGACTATGAGCTTGTGGAGGATCTGCGACCCTATGTGGTTAAGCTTTCCAGGTACATTAAGTATGCACCAGTGCTGAAGAACTCTATTGCCTACATGGAAACATCTGATTCGCGCATATTTCTAATGAAAGACCCGGCCTCTGTTGAGGAAGCGGAAAGAATCGGCGCAAAATTGTATAAGGGCGATTATGGCAGCCTTGTGTTCAGATAAGAGAGCCGGTGACGAATCCATTGATTGTCTCATTCATACGCAGAAGATCGATCAACGAGGCGAATTCGGCAATGATAACCGGCTTTTCGCATACATCAGACCCACATTAATCCAATATGAAAGATAGGGTCTTATCTTTAACGAGGCGATAGCTTCCTTGAGGGAAAGCAATCCTCACTGAATCAATAAGGAACAAGATACAAAGAGGATCGTGTGGTATGAATAAGATTCTAATGTCGATTGTCCTCATCACATCGTTGATAGGATGCGCTTTTGCACTGGATAAAGAAAACGGCGTGGAGATGAGGCCTGGAGAAGCAGTAGCCGAGCAGCTGTTTGAGCATGGAATTGGAGAACCGTGGGTCGGGGGCAATCCACCTTCTTCAAGTACGCTTGATCTGAAATTCTCTCAATTTTATTCGATCAACAAGGGATCTGCTTTCAAGAAGCATATCGAGGCTCCTAAGAAGCATGAGATAAGAAATGAGATACCCACTACGGTTTATTTCAGTTATCAGATGCAGGCTGTGCCTTACACCCAGTATCAAACCTACTCCGCATACACAGGAGGCAACTCACTTTGGATTCAGGGAGCCACAAGCTGGACGGAATACGCTCAGGTTCCGCAAGGATCAAGCTTGTCTCTATTGGCAACGTCTTCCACTGGAGGCAATGGATATCTATATGAGATAGACCCCGACGGAACACTATCCAAGGACAACTTCTACTTCTTCCCAGGGAGCAGCCAGATAGCCTTCTATGCGGATACAGTCGGACAGCATATACTGCTCTTCGTTATCGGCGGTCAGGTTAGCAATTCAATAGTGATTGATGTGGTGCCTTATCCACCGGCTTACCAATATCCACCGGTTCAGCCTTATCCGCAAGGTACTATTCTGCCGCCATCAACTCCAATCTCGACCGCAGGTGATTCTACGGCAACAATAATATCACAGCGCATGCGAGGATATCAGGTATTCTTAGATGGAAACTACATTGGAACTGAAGGAACTGGTGGAGATCCTCTTGATGGAAAGTTCACTTTCAGAGTTGTCGGCAACCAGAATCACGAAGTCAGGGTATTCGATGGTCAGTTTAACTACCCGAAGACTATGTTTTTCGAACGAGGCGGCACAAAGATAATCAATGTTGAACCAGGAACGGCGGTCTACGTCTAGATCGCCATTTTTTTTGTCGAATTCATATCCAAGCTGTGGGTGGATCTTTCATCTCTTTTGCTTCTAACCTTTGAATGTCATGATTATAAATCCTAAGCCGATTGATGTAAAGATTGGTGAGTTTTTATGGAAGACACGGATATGATGATTCTCAACGCGATTAACAAGGTTTCACCGAAGTCATTCGTGAGCCCAGTCAAGGTTAATGAGGTCCTTAAGCTCGATACGACCCTACTTGGAAATCGCTTAACCCATTTGAAGAAATCTGGGCACGTGGATATCATGACAAGCGAATATCCTTCAAGCCTTACCCTTCCCAATGCCATCTCCAAGGTTTACCTCACAGATTTAGGACATCGGATCTTGAAGGGTGATTAGGTTCGAGAACAAATGCGACGTTTCATTGCATTTCTAGACCCATAGAGGCGCTTTCTTAGGGCGGAGATTAGTTGGATCTCAAGCCCACGTTCTTAGGCCAACAGCGAAGTTCCTCTCTCATCTCCTGGCAATACCAGCAAAAAGACCCTGAAGAAGTCGGTTGACCACATGCTATGCATCTCGAACCTGTTTGGTTATCGACTATTTCCAATTTATAACACTCCAATAGTTGAAGGCGGGACACAGGTAGGTTTTTACATAAAAATCTTGCGCCTACATGATGAGGATACTACAAAATAAAGTCCTGGCGCATGCCAAAGTTTTTAAGAAGTTCGTTCTCCACATAATTAGCTAGTAAACCTTAAATAAAAGTTAACTCTATTTAATTATTTATTGACAGATTTGGGGCTTAAGCAGAAGGATGCCATGATAGCAAGAGAATTCGCTAAACCTTGGGTTAACACATCAGGTGATGTTGATTATTTCAAAAATATCGATAATTGTATCCTCGATGCACAACAGGCGGCTTTGGACGAAGCTACAGGACCTGCTGACCCTGCAAATTTTGGCGAACTGATGGCAAGGTTGAACGTGTGTCGGGATAAGCTTCCACCTCTTTATCGCGAGAACGTCGTCAAGCCTTACGCTGAGACCCTTAACGCATTAGGTGATTTTGGGTTTAATGAAATCCTTTTGAGGGACATAGATAGAACTGGCGAAGCGTGCTTGATGCTGGACTTAGCTCAGTCCATTCTTCAACACGGAGAAGGATACGACAGAAAGGCGACCCAAGCCTATCAAGAGGTTGTTTGCGACCTTTACGACGGATTCCTTTCCGCCGAAGATCGCAGGAACATCAAACCTCCGGACCTAGAGGTAATTGCACCGCTTGTCAAATGGGGAAACCCAGAATCAGGCCCTTATACGTGGCCTGCTGATGCCACTATTGAATTTCACATAAAGACTGCAATCGTCAACCTTCCTCCGGCAAATGCTCAACGCGGCATCCTCGCATGGGCAGCTCTAGGTCACGAAACAGCAGGTCATGACATTATCCATGCTGACGAAGGGCTCATTAAGGAACTGGGAGATTGTCTCTTTAACGCTCTGCAGGATGCAAACTTGACTCCAATCATGCCGGATTACTGGGCCTCAAGAATCGACGAGACTGCATCCGACGTGCTCGGAATTCTGAATATGGGACCTGCCGCAGGGATATCACTCGTGTGCTATTTCCGAGCCTTAAACGCTGCTTATGGAGGCAAGGCTGCGCTCAGGAACACCGGTCCAGACAACGATCCTCATCCGGCGGACATCCTTCGGGGATACGTGGCAGCATCAGTTGTAAGGCTATTAAATTTCGGTAAGGCAAGTGAGTGGGCAACGGCGATCGAAGCCGAGACGGATAAAGATCTTACCACAATTCGGCTCGGATCGAATAACACGCTGATAACGCCCGATGAAGCCAAACTGGCCGCGGATATTGTCGCTTCTTGCCTGGTTCAAACCAAGATGCGATGTCTGGATAATCATGCCTTCGGTGAAATTCAGAACTGGCATGATAGTGATGAGCAAATCGTCAAGAAAATTCGCTCCCTTCTAAAGATCTCGGACCCGCTGCCCGAACTCTATGATAAGGGAGTTTATGCAGCCCATGTTGTAGCAGCCGCTGTTACCGAAGCCCTCGTCGGAAATACGGAAATACCCGTGCTATTTGCGCGGATGATAAACATTCTAAAGGCGCTCCATGACAGAAATCCGTCTTGGGGACCGCTGTACATAAAACATCCTGGAAATACTGTGCCTGTGAGGGCATATATTCGAGGTGGGTAGGCGCGCCCGACTCCTTGAGAACAACTCTAGCGAACGGATGCTTTTATATCGTTTAACGACGTAAAATCAAAAAGTATGCCATACTATCATATGATGGGCTATTACCCTTTCATGGGATTCGGAACAGGTTTTGTATGGGCTGTGGTCATAATAGTTGTAGCAATACTGATCTACAAGCTGATCAAAAACGAGAGGCTTCTTGCGCCTCAAAAAACCTCCATCAAAACCGCAGCGGACATCCTTGATGAGCGGTACGCGAGAGGTGAACTGAACCGAGAGCAATATGCGCAGATGAAAGAAGACCTAAAGAAGCCAACATAAGGATGGATTTGAGGCAACCTAAATTATGGATTGTACCACATCCTTATATCGTTAAATGACGATTTCAACGTAGGGCAAAGTCGACCTAAAATCACTTGTTCCTCCTACCTATTTAATAATCGGCTTTGTCCACCTTCCCATGTTCTCACTCGTCCATCCCACAGCCTTATAGCGATATGTGGACAGGCCATAGCATCATCGCCATGAGATCATCTATTCAAGGCATCGCTGAAATTAAATTTAGCTTCTTAGCTCTATTAATGTGGTAGGGACGGACCACAGTTTATACATACCGCTGAAAGGCTATGACGGTTCAGAGTACCCAAGCTCTTTTGCCTTAGCGAAAGCTGCTTCGGCTTCTGTAGTGCGACCGAGCGACTTGAGTGCAATGCCTTTATTGTACCACGCTCCGGCGAATTGAGGATTGATCTCAATGGCCTTATCGAATGCCTGTAGTGCCTGATCGTACTTGCTCAGGTCGTTTAGTGCATTGCCCTTGTTGCACCAGGCTTCTGCGGATTGAGGATTGATCTCGATAACCCTATCATACGCTTGAATAGCCTCGTCGGACTTACCTTGACTATAGAGCACGTTACCTTTGGTATTCCATGCATCGGCAATTTGCGGGTCTAGCTCCAGGGCCTTATCGGATGCTTGTATCGCCTGATCGTACTTGCCTTGAATATAGAATGTCACGCCTATATTGTACCAGGCATTTGCATCTTGTGGATTGATCGCGATAGTTTCGTTATATGCTTGAATAGCCTCATCATATTTACCCTGTAAGAAGAGAACAACACCTTTGTTATACCAGACTTTTGGGCAGCGTACCAGATTTGCTGTAACTTAGTAGTAATATAACAAGATATTATAATGAGCCCTGTATCCCTGATGCTGTCGAAATCAAAAGGGAGACAGAGCCATGAATAATCCTGAGCTGATAGAAGATTATCTTATCGATCGAAATGAAGGAATGAAGAATTTGATTACCTGGTTCTTGAATCAGGTGATGCAGCAAGAGGCATTGAATCAGATCAAAGCCCTTCCCTATGAGCGAACTGGTCAGAGGAGAGCGCGGCGTAACGGCACCAGGAAGAGATCTCTTAAAACCATTCATGGGAACGTGATACTCGACAAGCCTCAATT
>CAZPUO010000113.1:1669-8723 GCA_964589745.1 uncultured Methanotrichaceae archaeon | reverse complement strand
CAGCAAAGGATATTAATCATGCTCGAAGTAGACCTTCGTTCATGCTGGTTGGCGTAGTAAAGCGTGGCAAGTACGGCGAGCGCCTGCTGGAGACCATAAAGAGCAGGACAGACTTTCAGGTTGTCTCCGTCGATGTGCCGCAGCAGTTACCGGGCTTCATCGAGGACCCGGAGGAGTTCGTGAAAGGCTTAAACCTCGATCCGAAGTTATTCGAGGCGGATCTGCTCGTTCTTTACACCTTTCATCCCGACCTGACGCCGGAGATCGTGCGCTTGGCGGGAGCACGTGGCGTGAAGGCGGTCATTATTCCGGGCGGCATAGGCCGGGCTGGATCCATAGGAGAGCTAGAGAATATTGCAGAGAAGTATGGCATCCACATCGAGGTGGACGAGATCTGCTGTACCCTGGAAGAGTGCGGTGTTCCGGCGGTGGATGAGTTCGCAAAGCATTTAGGCAGGCCGGAATTGGAGGTGGAAACGAAAGGCGGGCGCATCTCATCCGTGAAGGTCCTGCGGGGCTCACCCTGTGGTTCGACCTGGCATGCTGCTGCCGGTTTGGTGGGCAAAACGATCGATGAGGCCCCGTCACTGGCAGGTCTGCTCTGTCAGCAGTATCCCTGCCGGGCAGTGAGGGGAACCCCTGGAGGAATCCACACCTCAGGGGATCTTCATAAAGATGCCATGGAAAAGGCCCTGGGCATGAAGACACAGCTAAAGCTGCCGGAGCAGTCGAAGCCAATCAAGATCGAGCCGGGCAAGAAGGGGCAAAAAGCATGAGGTCAAAGGTTGTAGAGGCCACGGTGCGGGCGCTGCGCCACGCGGAGACATCTCTTCCCGAATGGGTCCTGCAGATGATCAGGGATGCATCGGACCATGAGACCAATCCCACTGCCAAGTCTCATTTGCAGTTCATGCTGGAGAATGTGCGCACTGCAGAGGAGAGAAGGCTCCCGCTCTGCCAGGATACAGGCCTGCCTATCTTTAGGGTGGAGATGGGGCGCGACCTTGAGCTTGACTTCGATCTGCGCCTGGCTATCGAAGATGGCGTGAGAATCGCGACCTTGGAGATCCCGCTTCGCCCTAACGCCGTCGATCCACTCACGCGCCAGAACAGCGGAGACAACACTGGAATTGGCATGCCGGATATAATTCTGGATCTGGTGGATGGCGAAGGACTGTGCATCACCGCCTTTCCCAAAGGGGCAGGCTCAGAGAACATGAGTCTGGTAGGCATGCTCAACCCGGCGGATGATCCTTTTGATTTCATCGTCAGGACTGTGGCGGAGCGCGCTGCCAATGCCTGTCCGCCGTTATTCCTTGGCATAGGTCTGGGCGGCACTTTCGACTTGGCGGCGCGGCTGGCAAAGCACGCTCTCTTCAACCTGCCGGGCAGCTCTCCGATGGAGATGGATCTGCTGAAACGAATAAACTCCCTGGGCATCGGTCCCATGGGCCTAGGGGGAGACACTACCGCACTGGGATTGAGAATCGAGCGGGCCTGCTGCCACACGGCCTCGCTCCCGGTTGCTATAAACTTCCAGTGCTGGGCCCACAGATGCGCATCGGAGGTGATCCTCTGACGGAATATAGACTGAAGACGCCCCTCTCCAGGGAAGATGTACAAAGGCTCGTCGCCGGAGATGTGGTATTTCTGAGCGGCCGGGTATACACGGCGAGGGACAAGGCGCATGCTCTTATGCGCTCTAAGGGCTGTCCCATATCACTGGAGGGGGCAGCCCTCTACCACTGCGGCCCGCTCATCAATAAGAATGTCGTCCGCTCAGCCGGGCCGACCACCAGTGGCCGATTGGCCCGCTACACAGAAGAGATTCTAAATCTGGGAGTCAGGGCGATCATAGGCAAGGGCGGACTGCCGGGAGAGCCTTTCCTGGGCAGAGCCGTTTACCTGGCATATCCAGGAGGATGCGGCGCAGCGGCTGCTCAGCAGCTGAAAGTCAAAGATGTTCACCTGAAAGAGCTGGGCATGGCAGAATCCCTATGGGAGTTTGAGGCGGACGCCTTTGGCCCTTTAATCGTTGCCATAGATTCGCATGGCAAAGACCTGTACCAGGATGTGAGAGTTTCAGTCTTGAATCGCCTGCGCTCCTGAAGCATGCTGCAGAAGACGTGCGCTATCTGGTCAACCGCGGATATCCCAAGGACTCCTCGGTTCGGTTCGTCTCCGATCACTATCGCCTGCCCGAAGAGCAGAGGTTTGTGCTCGTAAGAGTAATAGTAGCAGCCAAGACGGCCAAGGTGCGAAAGACGAAGGCTATATCTCTGAAAGCTCTGCGCTGGAAGGAGGTGTTTGTGGACGGATACAACGTCCTCATCGCCATCGAGAGTCTGCTGAAGGGATGCCCTGTTTATTTATGCGATGATGGCTTCCTGCGTGACACGCAGGGAATCTTCAGAAGCTACAGGACTTCAAGGTTCACTGAACCCGCGCTCGCGGAGATGCTTCACACCTTAGCATCGGCAGCTCCAAAAAGAGTAGAAGTGCTTTTGGACCAGCAGATAAGCATGAGCGGTCAGCTTGCGTCCTGCATTCGTAAGATGATGACTGAGGTCGGCCTGGCAGGAACTGCTCGGACTGTCAGGGATGTGGACCACCGTTTAAAGAAGGTCGCAATAGTCGCGACCAGTGACGGAAATGTGATCGACGCTGCTTCTTGTGCCCTGGACATTCCCGCCGAGATAGCACGAAAACGGGGCACAATTGTGCTGTTGCTTTGAAATTCTCAAAAAATTAGTGTGCATTGCTGGAATGCTTTTCCCCGTCGGGACGAGCCTGAATATCTCCGCTTAAACAGCAATCTCTGATGCCCTAATTACATCAGACCAATGAGGTATTCGGAAAGGAAGGGAAGCTTCATGCCCTTTGCGTTGGCCTCTCAATCGTCATCTTTTTATGCTACAGTTAATTATTATACTTATGGGGATCGCAATAAACTTACGAAGTAATGGTGAGTAGCAATGAAAGAGAGAATCATAGCGTTAGTCATTTTGGCCTTGTTGTTGGTGAGCGGCCTGGGGCAGGCGTCTCATCCACTGTTCTTTCCGCTCAGTGAGCACACTATAGCCAAAGAGATCAGCCCCAGCGGCGTGCCGCTCTACAGGACTGCCACCTTTTCCGTGAATGACGAGCAGGCCGTATCCTGGCTTCTGATCTGGCGAGATGCCGAAGCGCACAAAGTGGAGTGGCGATGGTACTATCCTGAGGGCAGAACTTATGCCCGGTCTTTCAGCACCATACCTCCCATCGATGGTTTCGCGGGACTTTGGGCTGCTCCTGTCTGGAGCTGTCTCAAGATCAAGGGGACAGATGTGGCCCGCCTGCCAGGAACATGGAAGGTGGACGTGATAGTGGACTTCCGAAAGGTCTTCACGGATTATTTCACCATCAACGGTCCGCAGACCTGCTGAAAAATTGAGAGGCGGCCTCGTGATGACGGAAGGCCACCTTGTCTGGCCAATGCTAGCTTTGCTTTTGGTCTTTCTTCTAAAGCTTGATTATAAGACGATCATGTTAAATCCCAAAGCCATCTTTTAGTTTTGGTGCTCAGATGATGGAACTGGAGTTTGGTGGCAAGAGGCGCGAGCCTGATATTCGCCGGCTCAGCGACATGTTGGATGTGATACTGGACCAGCAGTGGGCGGCCAAGGCAGAGGACTTCGAGATTTATTACATGTACCGTGACCTTTTCCTTAGCAGGGCAGATGGAATAAAGCTGCGAGAACAGGGCCTCAGGTATGATATTACTATTATCCCACCAAACATGCTCGGCCGCGAGTACGTCAAGACCGCGGGACACTACCATCCAATGGTTCCTGGGAGCAGCGTCACCTTTCCAGAGCTTTACGAGGTCCTGGAAGGAGAGGCGCTCTATCTCATGCAAAAACCAGATCTCAGCGATGTGGTAGTTGTAAACGCATCCGCAGGGGCCAAGGTTCTTGTGCCGCCCGGTTACGGACACATCACCATAAATCGCTCTAATAAGATTCTAAAGATGGCCAACTTCGTGGCCAGAGACTTTTCTTCCCTCTACGATCCCATAAAAAAAAGGGCTGGAGGGGCCTACTTCTTTACCAAGGATGGCTGGATAAAGAACGAGCGCTGCCCTGAGGCGGCAGGGCTTCGCCGTGTCGAACCGCCCTCGGGGGCGAAGCTGCGAAAGCTTGGCCTCTCCAAAGGGGAGGAGATGTATCCACTCCTGAGAGAGCCAGGCCAGCTGGAATACTTGACCCGGCCAGAGAAGCATCTGGATCTCTTCGACGGCCTGATCTAATTCAGTGGTTTTGGAGCAATGCAAGATGGAACCAAACCTTTTCGGATTTAGAGCGCACATCGAGCTGCTTCGCCCACCGCTGGCTGCCATGGACCTGGCCATGCCCGCTGCGTCAGCATTACTTGCCAGCTATGCTGTGAATGGGGCATTGCCGCCCCTTTTGCCCTTCCTCATAGCCACGATGGGCGCTTACCTTGCCATCACCAGCTCCTATGTGTACAACGACTGCTGCGACATTGATGTGGACAGAATTGGCATGCCCGACCGGCCCCTGCCTTCTGCCCGGCTCAGCAAGCGGAATGCTCAAGCCTGGTCGCTCTTGCTCTTCCTTTTGGCGGCTGCTGCTGCACTCTACCTTAACCCGGAGAGCTTTGTTGCCCTCATTGCTGCGACGATGTTGATCACTATCTACTCCGCCTGGGCCAAAAGGAGGACGCCCTTCTCCTGGGTCTTCGTGGGCCTCTCCTTCGGCCTAGTGCCCTTCGGCGTCTGGCTGGCCATGGAGCCCGCTGGAATTCTCAAGGCGGGCCTAGGTCTCCATCCCTCCTCAGTGATCCTGGCAGCCATGATCTGCATCACCGACTGGGGGTTCACCAACTGCGATGCCTCACGGGACGTGGCAGGCGACAAAGAGGAAGGAATACCGACCACACCGGCAACCTACGGGATACCGGCGACTGCGAGGATGGTGGCCTTCTTCTGGCTCATCGGTGTAATTCTCTCCGTAGCCCTGGGACTTTTTGCGGGCCTGGGATGGCTTTACCTGGCCGCGGCCGGCGCTGCAGGCGGCTGGCTGCTCTGGCAGAACCTGGACTTCGTCAGGAATCCCACCGCCCAGAGAGGTGCCCGGCTCTTCTACCAGTCGGCTAACTATCGTGCCGTGCTCTTTGCAGCCATGATCGCAGATGTGCTGCTGAGGGCGACGTTCGGCGCTGGCGCGCTCTGATTTTCCAAATTCACATTTTTTTAATAGGGTGCCACAAAGCTTCCGATCATCCAGAGCATAACGGCCGTGCTCATCGGCTTGGTCAGCTTCAAAGCTACGGCCTTGGAGACATCCCAGAAGGTGACGATGCCCGCCAGCCTGCCCTCGCCCGCTTCAATCTCTACGGTGACGCTCTTGATCCGGGACAGAATTTTCGAGAGCTCATCTTGCTGCCTCTCATCCAAGCTGGTGGGACGAGAATGTCGAAAGATCTCTCTGATATCCTCTAGGGCAAAGAGGGCCTCGTATGTCTTCTGAATCGGTAAGCTCTTCTTCGATGAACTCAACAATGTTTCCTCCAAAGCCGAGGCCAAGAGACGAATCGAAGCAGCGTTGCTCAAAGCTGCACGGCCAGTGGCAATCGGTTCACGATTGTGAATGCTGTGTTCACGATTGTTATAAAGATATGCATCCAGGCAAGACGATATAATCCACGAGGGTGAAGGAGAGGCTATAACTATTTAGAAAAATAAAATGGAATAGTTGAAGTTATAGCGAGAAAGTTGCAGATTTCAGGTGGAAAATGGAGATCGGGGAGAGATGAGCCGTATAAATCAGAATGCAGGAAAAATATCACTCCTGCTTTTGGTTCTGTTAAAGAGATGCAATGAAAATCCAGAAAAATATATCACTGCATAAAGGCCCTGGAGCGAACAGACCTGATCGCTTCGGGAAATTTTTGTCATTCATAGCGGCCACATAAAGGAGCAAGTAGGGATGAACGAGCAAGATGAGACATCTAAATCGCCTGGCGGAGAGCATAAGATGCACGGAATGGCCGAAAGCCATGAGTTCCACAATAAAGGCGAAGTACATAACGTCCATGAAGATATCTCGATAAAACCCACTGAGATGCATCGAGGAAGACACGAAGGCCATACCACGGCAGACTTCAAACGAAGATTCATAATATCATTAATACTAACTTTCCCTATCCTGGCCCTTTCTCCTCTCATTCAGGGCCTATTCAGATTCGAACTGGTGTTTGCAGGCTCAATTTATGTCCTTTTCTTGCTCTCCACGGCTGTGTACCTCTACGGTGGATATCCCTTCCTGAAAGGACTTTTCCGCGAGGTCAGGGAGAACAACATCGGCATGATGACCCTGATTGCCACGGCCATCAGTGCCGCCTATTTCTACAGCTCAGCAGTGGTTTTTGGCCTGAAAGGCGAGGTCTTCTTCTGGGAGCTGGCCACGCTGATTGACATCATGCTGCTTGGCCACTGGATCGAGATGCGCTCCATCCAGGGAGCCTCGCGTGCCCTGGAAGCGCTGGTCAAGATCATGCCCTCTGAGGCACACCTGCAGAAGGACGGGCAGACGGTGGATGTCAAGGTTGAGATTCTAAAGCCTGGAGACAGGGTTCTTGTCAAGCCTGGAGAGAAAATGCCAGTCGATGGTATGGTCATCGAGGGTGAGACGAGCGTGAACGAGTCCATGCTGACGGGCGAATCAAAGCCGGTTAGCAAGAGCGCGGGCGACGGAGTGATCGGAGGCTCCATTAACGGCGAGGGCTCGATGATCGTGGAGGTGACCAAGACCGGGTCCGAGACCTACCTGAGCCAGGTGGTCGAGATGGTCAGGAAGGCCCAGGAGAGCAAATCGAAGACCCAGGATCTTGCCGACAAGGCCGCTCGCACGCTCACCATAATCTCCCTTGGCGTCGGCGCCATCACCCTGGCAGCCTGGCTCTGGTCAGGAGCGGACTCGGCCTTTGCTGTGGAGAGGGCGGTCACAGTCATGGTCATATCCTGCCCCCATGCCCTCGGCCTGGCGATTCC
>CAZPUO010000113.1:0-1569 GCA_964589745.1 uncultured Methanotrichaceae archaeon | reverse complement strand
CTGCTCGAAGAAGAAAAACCCCTCGGAGCCATAGCCCTGGCAGACATCATAAGAAAGGAGTCCAAAGAGGCCATAAATAATCTGAAGGCGATGAACATCAAATGCCTGATGCTCACGGGAGATAACAGGTTCGTGGCTGGCTGGGTAGCCGGGGAGCTTGGCCTGGACGATTTCTTTGCAGAGCTCCTGCCCCACGAGAAAGCCGAGGCTATAAAGAAGGTTCAAAAGGATTTCATCGTGGCCATGGTTGGCGACGGAGTGAACGATGCACCTGCGCTTGTGCAGGCGGATGTGGGCATCGCCATTGGAGCCGGCACGGATGTAGCGGTCGAGTCGGCTGATATAGTGCTCGTGAGGAGCGATCCACGGGACGTAGCATACATAGTGGGACTGTCGAGAAAGACTTACTCTAAAATGTATCAGAATTTGGTATGGGCGACAGGCTACAATGCCTTTGCAATTCCGCTAGCAGCAGGAATCCTGTACAGCTATGGAGTGCTGCTCAGTCCGGCAATCGGCGCCATTCTCATGAGCGCCAGCACAGTGATTGTGGCCGTGAATGCCAGACTGCTCAAGATGTGATCTGCGCGACAGGCCCGAGAGATCAGGCCTCATACCCTGTTGAGGATTTGTAAAGCGTTCTGATGCGCTTCGCGGCTTCGCCCGGAACCTTCTCCTCCAGCAGGTCCACGAAGATCCTGGCGAACTCTGGGGAGACGCATAGAAGACACTCAGACCCATCCAGGATGCGGTCCGCTAAGTACTGAAGATCATCCGAAGATAGCCTGTCCAGACGATCCCGAAAGTCCTCTTCGTCTGCAGCAAAGTGCATGGAGACAGGAGGCAGAATGGAGCGATAGTGCCCGGGCGGCCTCATCTCTGGAGCCAATTTGGTCAGGACGTCTATGTCCTTTTGATTGAGCTTTCTCATTGTCTTTTCCGTCCGATGGATCTTCTTAAGAGATCGAAGAGATCAGATCTTTTATCAAGGGCAGCATAGGGATAAAACATTATCTCCGGGATGCGGGCCAATCAGCGATTTTAAACAAAACGCCACAAGGGCAAGGAAGTGAATTTGGCCCTGGGTTTTCGTCAAGTGCCAATATTCCTCTATTCAGGCCAGCAAGATCAAAGGCTCACAACGCTCTCAGTCCTCGAGACTGCCAGGATACCAGGATAAGAAATTTGAAATATAAAATAAACGCGCCGGATTAACCCTCGCGAAATTCGTTATCTCTGTGGTCGTCGTCCGGCGAGCATGATTCTCAAGACATGAGTTCATTCAAGGTTTGTTGCATTTGGCTTCGCCGCTATTGGCACCTATCAAGACCTGGCTGCCGAGAGTGGTCTTGATGAACCAGTAGGGCTCTTTGCATTCAGGTGTCAAAGGCCAGTAGAGCTCCATAGCGACAAAGGTGTCGCCACAGTTCATTTTATGGAATATGTCGATGGCCTCAGAGAAATCCTTGTTGTAATGATCAAATGATCTTATTCCCAGGGGACAGGTTACCGGAACAGGCTGAGTCATGCCTATGAGCGGAGGCTGAGCCGCATAGTAGCTATAGCAGA
>CAZPUO010000112.1:0-8744 GCA_964589745.1 uncultured Methanotrichaceae archaeon | reverse complement strand
TAGTTGTCGCCGTGGGAGATCGGAAGATCTACGTCTCTTCCCTCCAGGCACAATACCTCAAGGTCATAGATGAGCGGATGCTGCCGCGCTGCGCATTGGAGAAACAGCGAAAGTAGCGGTTGTAGGCCCATGAGCTGGCGGCCATGGGCAGGAAGGCGATACGGTCGCAGAAGTTTCATCTTCCGCCAGGATGTCTGTCTCACTCTGGATAGGCGGGCGCGAGTAGGAACCATAACAACCTATGTATGCTATCTTCTCTAAGCGATTCGGGAGTTTCAACCACAGCCACTTCTATCGCGTTTCGTAACCACTGGTGATTTCCTGACGAGAATCAACCGTTTTCAATTATATCTTATTTTCCATTAATGAAAAAATTTATCCTTTTTGTACATGAAAAAGCAATTTGAGATTATTTTATGCTGTAGTTTCTTCTGTTTGATAACCATCCATAGCCTACATCAATCCATTCAACCAATAGTAAAATGCCTTGCAGCTCACGTAGTCGATTTCTTGGCATTTATTTGGGACAGAAACCAAACGCTCGCGGACAACAATTTCTAAGCCCTTGCCCTCTGCTGCCGGACAAAGTGGTCCCAGTTCCAGGGTTCATCGAGAACTTTTACCTCAACTTGCCGGATGTCATGCAAACCTTCCACGCGGCGCCGGACCTGTTCGATGAGGTGGCTCACTACGGGGCAAGCCTGAGAAGTCAGCACCATATCCACCTCCACCTTATCGTCACCGAGCATGATTATATCTTTGATCAGGCCTAAGTCCACGATATCTATACCAACCTCGGGATCGAGGACGTCTCGCAACGCCTCCCGGATCTCCTCCTCACGCTCCATCTGGGCCACAAGTCGCTTTGCCTCGGGACCCGGAAGGGCCTTTTGCATAGAGCGCAGCCGCTCCTCCAGCCGGTTTTGACGGTCGAGCAGCCGACTGACCACGCGCAGCATGGGATCAGGAAGATTGGCATAGTTCAGGTCTGTACCTGTTGCGGGGCACTCGGGCTCGGCGATTCTTCCAGGAACACCTACTACAGTTGCTCCAGCAGGGACGGACCGAACCACCACTGAGCCCGCGCCGATCTTCGCACCTTTTCCGACAGTTATCGGCCCGAGAATGATGGAACCTGCACCTATGACCACACCGTCCTCGATGGTAGGATGGCACTTCACTTTTTCCAGGCTTGTCCCGCCAAGGACGGTGCCCATGTACATCAGCACGTCATCCCCCACCTCTGCAGTCTCGCCAATAACCACTCCCATGCCATGGTCGATAAAGAAGCGCTTGCCTATTTTCGCTCCAGGGTGAATCTCCACGCCAGTCAGGAAGCGAGCGATGTGAGAGCTAAGCCGGGCGAATAAAAAGAGGTTATGAGTCCAGAGGGAGTGGGAGATCCGGTGCATCCAGATGGCATGTAGGCCCGGATAACAGGTGATAACCTCTAAAGTCGTTTTAGCGGCGGGATCTTTGGCAAAGACAGTCTGGATGTCCTCTCTGATACTCATCTTCCCTCCTCTAGAACTCGAAGAGCTCCGTGCTCAGATATCGCTCGCCGGTATCGGGCAATATTACTACTATTTGCTTGCCCTTGTTCTCCGATCTTGCGGCCACCTGTAATCCTGCCCATGCGGCAGCGCCCGAGGATATGCCTACGAGGATGCCCTCTTCCTTGGCGAGACTACGAGCAGTTTTTACGGCGTCTTCGTATTCGACCTTGATTATCTCATCCACCAGATCGCGCCGGAGCACATCCGGCACGAACCCAGCGCCTATGCCCTGGATCTTGTGCGGTCCGGGCTTACCGCCCGAGAGCACGGGCGATGCTGAGGGCTCAACTGCAATGGCTTTAAAACAGGGTCGGCGAGATTTGATGACGTCCGCTATGCCGGTGATGGTTCCACCTGTGCCCACTCCCGATATCACGAAATCGACGTTGCCATCAGTATCCCGCCAGATCTCCTCAGCAGTGGTCTTACGATGAATCTCAGGGTTGGACGGGTTTCTGAACTGCTGGGGAATGTAGTAGTAGCGTGGATCTTTGGCGAGCATATCCTCTGCAGTGTTCACTGCTCCCTTCATTCCCTGGCTTCCAGGGGTGAGCACCAGATCGGCTCCCAGGGCCTTGAGCAATTTTCGCCTCTCGATCGACATCGTTTCGGGCATGACTAGGACCAGCTTGTACCCCTTAGCAGCGCAAACGAAGGCTAGAGCGATACCGGTGTTGCCGCTGGTGGGCTCCAAGATGATAGTGTCTCCCTTGATGTGTCCTGCTTTCTCTGCAGCCTCGATCATGGATACACCAATGCGGTCCTTCACACTGCTTAAGGGGTTGAAGGACTCCAGCTTTACAAGCACAGTGGCATCCAAGCCCTTCGTTACCCTATTCAATTTTACCAGAGGCGTATTGCCAATGGTCTTGGTTAGATCTGCATAGATCTTTCCCATAAATCAACCTCTTTTTCATGAACTGCAAGGGAACCGACTTTCTGGATTAGACGGTCATCCGAACCTGAACCAAAGACGATTGAGCAGCTTTTGCTTATCGGGGGGTGATATTCTTTTAGCCTTTTTCGGGAAGATAAAGGTCCTTATAGCGGCAATACTTATTATTTTTAATTTTATTATTATTCTTATCTCATTGGCCTCCTCCACCCCCTTATAATATATCAACGAACATCCAGATGAAGCCGCAGAGATCTATGCCAAGAAGATCGGTCAGGACATAGATCAGGTAAGAAAATCACTGCTGACATGGGATGGTAAGTGGATCAGTGATCCTCATATCGAGATATCCTCCACTCTGGAGTACGCGGCAGAAGAGTACGAGCTGAAGACATCCAAAAGAGCCTGACGGAGAAGGACCTCTTCGATACCAGCTTCTATGACAGCCTGCATTGATCGAATCGGCACAAGACCAAATCGGAACCGATCGGATAGGCACACTGGCCGGATCAGCATTTGGTCAAATCAGCAACTCAAATCCTTGTGAATGGGAAAGACCAATGCTTTGGGCAATACAAATAAGCAAATTGTCTTGCTCAAGGCTATTTTTGCCTCAATGTATAATCTTACATAACAGAGGAATGATCACTGATATCCTGGGATGGGCGTATTATCTCAAAAGAAATTGGAGGAAGCTTATATGCGATAACAATTGTGAATGGAGACTTCACTATTGTGAACAGAAAAATGAACTTCGAATAGATATGGCAATGCCACCGTCCCCAGGCTTTCAGCCTATCGGTGGATCAAAAGCTTGCATCGCCAACCCAAAGATAAACAATAACAGATGATGAAAAAGAGGAACACAAAACTAAAATTGAGAGGAAGGACATGAGCGAGAAGAAATACGGACTTAGCACCCTGGCGGTCCACGCCGGGCAGGAGAGCCCCGATCCTGCGACCGGGTCTCGGGTCGTCCCCATCTATCAGACTGCATCTTATGTATTCAAGAGCACAGACCACGCAGCAAATCTCTTTGCACTCAAGGAACTCGGAAACATCTACACCAGGATCATGAATCCCACCAACGACGTCTTCGAGAGGCGCATTGCAGTCCTGGAAGGCGGCGTTGCTGCTCTGGCCGTGGCCTCGGGTCAGGCCGCCATCTCCCTGGCAATCCTGGCCATAACCCAAGTAGGAGATGAGATCGTATCCGCCAACAATCTGTACGGCGGCACTTACGAGCTGTTCCACTACACCTTCCCGAAGCTTGGCCGGAGGGTCATTTTCGTCGATTCCACCAAGCCGGAGGAGTTCAGGAAGGCCATCAATTCCAAGACGCGAGCGATCTATGCCGAGACCATCGGCAATCCCAAACTGGATGTGCCGGACTTCGAGAGAATCGCCAAGATCGCTCACGATGCAGGCATTCCCTTCGTCGTGGATAACACCGTGGGAATTGGCATCGTCAAGCCCATCGATTATGGAGTGGACATAATTGTGGACTCGGCCACGAAATTCATAAACGGCCATGGAAACTCCATCGGAGGAGTTATCGTGGACTCAGGAAAGTTCGACTGGTCGAACGGAAATTTTCCTGAGTTCACCGAGCCCGATTCCAGCTATCACGGCCTGAAGTACTGGGATACGTTCGGCAACTTCCCAGGCCTAGGAAATGTGGCTTTTATCTTCAAGGTGCGGGTGCAGCTTCTGCGTGACCTCGGCCCTACACTGAGCCCCTTCAATGCCTTCCTCTTCTTGCAGGGCGTGGAGACACTGGCTCTGCGGCAGGAGAAGCACTCGAAGAATGCTCTGTTGGTGGCGAAGTTCCTGAAGAGCCACCCCGCCGTCGCCTGGGTCAATTATCCGGGACTGGAGGAGCATCCCAGCCATGCCCTGGCAAAGAAGTATCTTAAGGGAAAGTACAACGCTATCTTAGGTTTTGGCATAAAGGGTGGCCTTCCCGCTGCCAAGAAGTTCATCGAGTCGGTGCAGTTGCTCAGCCACCTCGCAAACATCGGCGATGCCAAGAGCCTGGTCATCCATCCGGCATCCACTACGCACCAACAGCTGACTCCTGCAGAGCAGGAGGCCACGGGAGTTACGTCTGACTTCATCAGGGTCTCTGTCGGAATCGAGGATGTCGAGGACATCATCGCTGATCTGGATCAGGCTCTGGCCAAGGCGGTGCAATGAAGCGGGAATCAGCAGGAATTGTCGAGACCCAATGCGTTCGGGTTCCCGGCGAGATCGTGCTCGAACACGGGGGCAGGCTGAAGGGTGTTACCGTTGCCTATGAGACATATGGCGTTTTAAACAGGGAGAAGAGCAACGCCATTTTAGTCTGCCATGCCCTATCTGGAGATGCTCATGCCGGAGGCTGGCATAAGGGTGATGAGAAACCGGGCTGGTGGGATATCATCATCGGCCCTGGCAAAGCCCTTGATACCGATAAATTTTTTGTGATCTGCTCGAACGTGCTCGGCGGCTGCAAAGGCACTACCGGCCCATCGACGCTCAATCCTGAAACTGAAAAGCCCTATGGTCTCGACTTCCCATTCATCACCGTGAAAGACATGGTGGATGTTCAAAAGAGGCTTCTAGATTTCCTAGAGGTTCCTAAGCTCTTTGCCGTGATCGGGGGCTCCTTTGGCGGCATGCAGGTGCTGCAATGGTGCATATCTTATCCGAATATGGTTCGGCTGGCGGTCCCCATCGCCACAAGCGCTTATTCTTCACCGCAGCAGATTGCCTTCAACGAGGTTGCCAGAAGGGCTATCACATCGGACCCGGATTGGAACGGCGGAGACTACTGTGGGCTGGCTCAGCCCGCCCGCGGCCTATCCCTGGCCAGGATGATCGGACACATCACTTACCTTTCCGATGAGTCCATGCATCAGAAATTCGGGCGCAAACTGCAGAACAGGAGCGACTACGGCTTCGACTTTGCGTCCCTCGATTTCCAGGTGGAGAGCTACTTGAGTTATCACGGAGAGGCCTTTGTGAAGCGCTTTGACGCCAACTCCTATCTTTACATCACCAAGGCCATCGACTACTTCGATCTAACCAAAAAAGGCACTCAGTCTTTAGCTGAGGCTTTTAAGGATGTATCGGCCAAGTTCCTGGTCATTTCCATAAGCTCAGACTGGCTCTACCCGCCCTACCAGTGTCGGGAGATCGCAGATGCCCTCAGCGCCAACGAGATCGATGTGCACCATTGTGAAATAAAGTCCAACTACGGGCATGATGCGTTCCTGCTGGAATCGGGACAGATGAACTATACCATTCAAAATTTCCTGTCTCGCACCTCGGTGGGTGATGTGATGATCAAAGATGTGGTGACGATAAAATTGGGCTCCAGTGTGGAAGAGGCGGCCTGTATCATGATGACCGAAGGCGTAACACATCTGCCAGTCGTGGCTGAAAATGGGCAATTGGCCGGAATAGTGACCGCCTGGGATGTCTCCAAGGCCGTGGCTCTGAAGTATACTCAGTTGGACGAGATCATGACCCGAAAGGTAGTCACCTCAGCGGTCGGCGACCCGATCGAGCGCGCAGCCAAGCGAATGAACGAGAATAACATCTCGGCTTTGCCAGTAATAGATGGGAATCAGAAGGTCATCGGCATGGTTACGAGCGACGGCGTGAGCAGGCTGGTGATCGTATGTCGATGACGATCAATCCTATTGCCTTTCAGTATTATTTTGGGGATTAATGATCATATATATCAGAGCGTTTGCAAACTTTCGGGATATTTTGGGAAGGGATTTGTGGGTGGAGCTAAAGGATGAATCCACGGTGAAGGATCTTCTGGATAGCCTTTGTGAGTCCCATCCGAGGATGAAATCTGCCCTCTTTGATGAGTCAGGCAAGGTTCGAGAGTATGTTATCCTTATGAAGAACAGAAAAGATGTGGATTCTCTTGAAGGGCAGAAGACAACGCTTTCCGAAGGCGACGAGGTGGCCATACTTCCGCCGGTTGCGGGGGGATGATTTTTAAATATTCTAAAAAAGGGCCTTTAGCCCATAAAGGCTCTGGCGCGCATCCCGGAAATAGAAGCGCTCTTGAAGGATATCCTTCTCCTTCAATCGGTTCAGGGCATATCTGACAGTCCTCGGCGGAAGATACGTCTGGGCAACGATATCCTTTTGCGTCAGAAGGCTCCCTGATTCCAGCACTTTAAAGACAAGCTTTGCCGAAGGGGGCAAGTGCTCTATCTTGGTGCTGGTCGATTCATTTTTGGTTTCGGCAAAGTCGATCCCTCATTTACAGTTCACCTGCCATTGACTAACACTGCAACCTATTATTAATCCTATTATTGCGGCAATTCCGCCACATTTTATATCGCATCATCGATTAGAAGGAAAATGAAAAATCGGTCTTGGCAGGGGTTAGCTCATCGAGATGAGCGAATTCAATTTCCGCATACATCGCAAATTTAGACAAATCCTTAGTCTCGGTTGCGGACATTTCCTCGTTTATTAATCTTGCTGTTAGAGCAATTCTTGCAGATTTCTGCATCGATAAATACCATGCCGATAATCATCGATTATTGTCAACAGAGGGGGCTATTAAGGCGTAAATACTTGGTTCAATTGATCGCCGTAATTCAATCTTTGAAACGGCATATCTGGAGTGAAGCAAGACTTCCATCAATTCAGGAAATCACTTTAGAGGCACAATCATGGAGATGAATGCCGAAATCAAGGCCCTGCTGTTGAGCATCGGCAGTGCTGATATCGACGAGGGCCTGCTGCGAGAGGCTATCAGGACCACCACACCCAGCGCGGGACCAGGGGCCGGTCTAGAGTCTTTCTTCCTTAAATCAGGCGGCCACAGAGTAAGGCTATCCATCGACAAGAGCTCTCCGCTCAAGGTAATCAGATGTTGCACTGGGGTCGTGGTGATTAAAGACGGAAAACCCATCGTCACCGGTCAGCTTGAGCCCGCCCTCAGCCACTGTCCTGAGCAGGCTTATCTGACCATAAGCGGCCGCTGCATTTATGACTGCAAGTTCTGCCCTGTTCCCAAACTGGATGGTGATGTAAAGGTTCCGGATAAGATTTTGCATCTTGTGGACGAGGCCAAGCGCACAGGCCAGCTTAGAGCTATTTCCCTAACCAGTGGAGTTGAGAAGTCTCCCGAGGACGAGGTCAGGAAAACAGTAGAGATAATCAAGATACTCAGGGCGTGTTATGATGTGCCCATTGGTGTTTCGGTTTATCCTACAGACACATCCTCTAAAGAGCTAAAAGAAGCCGGCGCAACGGAGATCAAATACAACGTGGAGACGATGGACCCCCAGATCTTTGCCAAATACTGCCCGGGTTTATCGCTGGATTATGTGCTTGATTCCTTAGAGAAGGCCGTAGAGGTATTCGGAAAGAACAAAGTCTCTTCCAACTTCATACTGGGCCTGGGAGAGAGCGATGAATGTGTCTTGGCGGGGGTGACCAGGCTGGCGGAAATGGGCGTGATTCCAAACTTAAGACCCGTATCGCCTCATCCGCTGCGTGCCGGGGAGGTCATGGTAACAAGGCCATCTGCCGAAAGGCTTCTTAGGCTTGCCAGAGCCACAAGAAAGGTGCTGGAGGATCACAACCTGAGAGCAGATCTGGCTGAGACTATGTGCCTTGCGTGCACTGGTTGCGATATCACACCCTATCGAGATATTTGACTTGGGATACATCTGAGGATTACGAACTGCCCAAAGTTCGTCCTGAAGAGGCAGTCCCCGGTGACCCTATGAATGGTATACAATGCATAATTGATATATTTATGGCATTAATGTAATGACATTCCTTTATCTGGCGTGCTCATAATATCCTTAATCGGCAAAGATTTTACTCAAGGGTGCTTACTGTAAATCGAGCGATTCGAAGGATCTCAAGTATCGTCCGGCCAACGAGTTTATATCCAACCAAAAAAACCAGACGTTGCTATGCTGATCTGAAAGCGAAGATTGTTTGATTTCTTCGCGATTAAAAAAAGCCCTCGGGACTCTACAGATATTTAGATTTACGCTGCTTGCTGCGGGGGGTGCGCTTTGACCGTAGACTGCAAATGTCGCGGACTTGCTATCAATCTTTGGCTCATGCTACCAAATGACATAATCGCGAAGGGTCATGTATCACTATCTTTAAAAATTTAAATCCTAAAGTTGTTTTGTCATCAATTTCGTATTTTCAAAGGGGTATGGGAATATCTCAGACACCATTTTAGTCGTATAGTTTCCTTCCTCTCCCAGGATTGCCAGGATGCCTCTGTCGAACTCGAAGAGGATCTGGCGCTC
>CAZPUO010000111.1:0-8784 GCA_964589745.1 uncultured Methanotrichaceae archaeon | reverse complement strand
GTCCAGGAAACATCCTCAAACTGTTCAATATGTTAAAAGAGGCAATACAAAGGGAAAAGTAATGAGAGTAAAATTGTCGATATCACGGCCTGTTTTCAAAATACAGCCGGAATTATTATTTGATGGATGCCAGCTCGGCTCGCAGCTCCCCTATCGTCGCCGTCCTCTCTGCAAAGGCGTTGTGCTGGTGAATGCTCTCTTCATTGATCTGCTTCAGGGTTACGGCGGCTTCATCAGGAAGGTCCGCGAAGGCTTGCACCACCTTTTGGGCCATGGTCCTGACGCAGTCCTCCACAAACTTCGGGTTGCTGTGGGCCCTGGCCACCACCACAGCCTCATCCGGACGCTTCAGCAGCCCGTAAACTTTGGCGCTCATGGATTCTTCGATGATCTTGATGATTCTGTCGATGGAAACACAGCGACGGTTCCGAACCTCGATCGATATGCTCCCGCGGCCCCTTTGGTTGTGTGTGGCCACAGGCAGCTTCTCTGCAAACTCTGCTGCTGCCTCGTCTGTCACACCCAATTTTGCCAGCTCGTGTCTGACCTGATCTCTCATGATCTCCTGGGCGCATGGGCAGGCCGTTGTTCCCAGAACTTCGGCTCCAACCGTCTTCTTCAGATAACCGAATGGTCCAGCTCTGGCCACAGCTTCGGCAAAGATATCCACTACCTCCTGGCAGGTGACTTTGGTAACAGGCGTTTGTCTGCGGACTATGTACTCGCTTTTCATCTTCACTTCTGCCCTGGATGCGTACTCATGCCTGGAGAGGAGTCTCTTGGCAATCTCTCCGCAAAGCTCCTCGATCTCGTAGACCGGGCAGTTTATGGCCTCCTCCAGAACATCGTCTATCACTTCAAAGTTGCGGGAGAGGTTGGCACCTTTGCGATCCGAGGGAAGGTCAACGAAGACCTCGAAGTTTGAGATGAGGACCACCGGCCGCTCGTCGTTCCCGCGCTCTACCTTAACCAGCTTCTTTACGCCCGTTACCCCCACTCTCGTCAGATTGAAGGGATAATCCGGTTCGCAGGCCTGAATATCGGGTAGGGTATCCACGAGGCCTCACCTCATGCTCAATTCGTTTTCCTTGTCCCCAAGCGCATCATCCTCCATCTCATCCATCTTGAGCAGGAGCGCGTCCACTTCCCGGAGCATCTCCTCCAGCGTGTCGCTGATCCTCTGATTGCGCTCATCCAAGGCCTTGAGAGAGCCTTCCAGCTCAGCCCATATCTGTTCTTCGCCCATATCGAGCAGCACTTTCCGTATCTTCCTCTCGACCTCATTCGAATCGGGCATGATGATTTATTCAATACTAACGTATTTGAGACTTTGCTTCAAGGAGCGGCTCTCAATCGAGGATTTATGGGGCAGCTTCCCTTAGCCGTTTTTGTGATGGCCAGAGCACAACCCTGATAATATTCGTAGTCAACACGTCTCATGAAGGCCAGAACCTCGTCGATGGGGTAGAGAGATGGCATTGGCTGGCATGAAAGATAGTCAGTTATATCTATTCGTAAGGCTCTCCTAAAGACGAGGAGTTGTGTGATGATCAAGCGTTGCCCTCAGCATGGATTTTTCAGGGGAGAGCACTGTGAGTGTGGCTCCGCAGGCCAGCTTTTTTTAGACGAGACCAAGACAGAGCAACTGGGCCGGCTGGTGGCGGGAGGGCTCAGGCATTTCCCCGGTGATCTGGGCCTGCAAATGGACTCTCGTGGTTGGGTTGATCTCACCAAACTGGGAGAGGTGGTGCGAGGCAGGCATCGCTGGGCCAGCAAAGAACTGGTGATTGCGCTGATAGAATCCGATCCCAAGCAGAGATACGAGATCCGCAACGATAAAGTCAGGGCACGGTATGGTCACTCCGTGGATGTGGAGCTGGACCATCAGGATAACCAGCTGCCCAAGCTCTTTTATGGAGCAAGCGAGGAGGAGGCGGACAGGATCCTGGAGATCGGGCTCAAATCCGCATCCCAAAGGTATGTCCATCTCTCCACGACTCCAGAGAAGGCCTGGCATGTGGCTACTTTTCGCACTGGCAATCCCAAAGTAATCCAGGTGGATGCGGCAGCGGCCCAAGGTGAAGGGGTGAAGATGATGATCGTTAACGAAGACATCGTAATCTCAGAGATGATTCCTTCCCGGTTCCTGAGCATCCTTGCTGCCAAGGACATTCCCAGACAAGAGCAAGACTGACCCTTTAGCTAGGTTCCGGTCCAAGGGAGTTTCATCCGTGTGAGCTAACCATCCATCTGAGCTAACCATTCATCTGGGCTAACGGCCAAAGCGTCTCTCCCTTCGCTGGCAGTCCCGGATAGCTCGCAGGAAATCTATCTTCCGGAGTTGCTGCCAGTTGACGTCGGTAAAATAAAGCTCGGAGTAAGCGGCCTGCCAGATCATGAAATCGCTGAGCTGCTTGCCACCCGCTCTTATCACCAGGTCAGGCTTCTGTCGGAATCTCAGGCAGGCCTCGATCGCTTTTTCGTCGATCTCCTCGGGATCCAGGCGCCCTGCTTCCACTTCCTTGAGGAGATTTCTAAATGCCTCCGTTACCTCCCGCTTGCCACCATAGCCCAAGGATACAGCCATTTTGATTCTTCCTCCCGCACCGATGTGTTGCACACCTCCGGCGGTGTGTAGACTGATCTCTGCTGGAACATCGGCAAGAGTCAAGGCGATCTTCTTGCAAAGCTCAGGAGCTTCGTCGTTCACATACAGGACCAGAGAGCTTAGGCCCAAGAACTCACTCCACTCCAGAAGGTCTCTCAACTGCTCGAGGCCCCGATCATTCAGATCGCCTGAGCTGAGGACAACGGCCACACAACCTGGCAGGTTGTTTCTGGCGATCTGGACTTCAAGGAACTGCTCGTAGAGGCGATAAATCATGGTAGATCTTCTTTTACACGGCATCATCTTCCAAGGCAAAGTATTTTTGCGATGAGACTTGTTTTGGGGTTCATGCGGCGAGAGGAAGTAGCCAGGACTGCCATCGGGTTGATGGTACTGCTATTGCCTTACGCCGAGGCATTCACCGTTCTTCCCCTGGCAGTCGTCTTCCTTTTGGACCCGGGCTCCCGCCTGCTCTCTGCATCACTGGCCATGCTCCTCATCATGAGGCCTATTCTTAGCATTACTAATATCAATCTGCCGCTTTACGTTATTGCCATCTCTTTTGTGGCCTCGACCTTTGCCCCGCTGGCTTTCAAGAAGTTCGATACGCTGGCCGGGAGCATAATCTATCTCATGATCACGGTGGCCCTGGGCTATCCCCTGGCGGCCATGATCTCCTCAGGCAGCCTTTCCCCGGAGAGGACCCTTTTCCTGGCAATCCTGGGAGGACTTTCCGGCGCTTTTCTGCATCACGTCTCGAAGGAACGCGACTTCACAGTGCCCTTCGGAACGGCCATGGTGATGTGGCTCTTCTCCTTCGATTATCCTTTGCCTGAGCTGCAGCGTATCCTGCTCATCTGCATATTCGGGCTTGTCTTGGGCATTGGTGCATACTTTGCTAAGGCGGCAGATTCGGATGCTGTTCTGAGCGAAGCCATAATCTGCATTCTGGTTATTTTGTTTGGGGGATTGACCTGGTTCCTGCTCCTGCTTGCCTTCTACCTTCTGGGCGGCGGTTTCACGCGTTACGGATATGCTCACAAACGCAAATTGGGAATCGCCCAGTCTAGTGGAGGTGTACGCGGCTATAAGAACGTCTACAGCAACAGCCTAATTCCTCTGGCCATGGCCATCTGTTACGGCATCTATGGCAATGATATGTTCATTTACGCATTCATCGGATCTGTGGCGACCGCCAACGGCGACACTCTGGCCAGCGAGATCGGCGAGACCAGCCGCTCCAAGCCCAGGATGATCACCACTCTTAAGGAGACCGAGCCCGGCGTTGACGGAGGCGTCACGCCTTTGGGTGAAACCGCGTCGCTGGCAGGAGCTCTTATCATCAGCCTCCTTGCTGCAGGCATGGGAATGGTCGGCATTTTTGGCATCGTCGCAGGAACAATTGGCGGTTTCTTGGGCACGAATTTCGATAGCCTGCTTGGTGCGACGCTGCAGTGCCGGGGCATGCTTAGCAACAACGGTGTGAACCTGGTGGCGACTGCGTTCGGAGCCTTGATGGGCATAGCCTTCTGGTACATCCTGCATATTATTTAGGTAGAAAGATGCAACAATCCTTCATGAAGATCTTCGGGATCTTTGGCGATCCTATCGAGCATAGCCTCTCCCCAGCGATGCAGAATGCGGCCCTGCGGGCGCTTGGCGAAGCCGCCTGCTACCATGCATTTCGGGTAAGACCTGAGAGACTGGAGGATGCAGTCCTTGGCGCTGCAGCCATGGGATTTGGCGGCCTGAACCTCACCATTCCACTGAAGGAAAAGGCGCTGAAGCTTGAGATATTGCAGCCGGATGAGTTAGCCAGGGCTATCGGCGCCGTGAACACTATCTCGTTCAGGCAGGAGGACCAAAATATAGCGGGTCACAACACCGACGGAGATGGCGCACTCCTGGCTCTGCAGGATGCCGGAGTTCGAGTCAGAGAGAGCAAAGTGCTTTTGATCGGAGCTGGAGGTGCAGCACGGGCTATTGCCTATACTCTGGAGCAGGAGGGCGCAAGGATCACAATTGCGAATCGAAGCATCCAAAAGGCGCAGCAATTGGCGGCCTGTGTAGGCGGATTAGGCTTTAGCCTGGACGAGCTGAGCAGGCTCGTGCCTGGATCGGACATAGTAATAAACGCCACATCTGTTGGCATGAAGGAAGGCGACCCCAGGCTCTTTGATAGACGGCTGCTGCATAGCGACCAGACGGTCTTCGATGTCGTTTACAACCGGGAAACAGAGCTGCTGCAAGACGCTCGCAAAGCCGGGGCTAGGGCCATCGACGGAGTGATGATGTTGGTTTACCAGGGGGCGAAGGCTCTGGAGATCTGGACAGGAAAAAAAGCTCCTGTGGTTGTGATGGAAAGGGCAGTTCGAGAGAGCCTGAGGGAGAGGCAGGCGAAAGTGGAAAAAGAAACAAAAGAATCAAGAGAAATGAGGAAGGCAGAAGAAACGAGGTAGGCAGGGAAAAGGGAGGGACGATGAAGATACTGATACTGGGAGGCACGGGCGAGACCGGTTCCTGGTTCGCCCGATATTTCAAGGAAAAAGGCTTCGATGTGGCGGTCTGGGGCCCGAGCGGGAAAGTGGCGGTGGCAGAGCGCCTCGGAGTTCGCTACGCTCACGACAGGATGAAAGAAGTGGAGGAGAGCGACATTGTCCTGGTCAGTGTCCTCATCGAGAAGACGGTGGAGGTGATCCGTGAGGTAGCGCCCCGCATGCACGCGGGAAGCCTGCTCATGGATGTGGCGTCCGTCAAGTCCGGGCCAGTGAAAGCCATGAAGACCTACGCGCCCAAAGGCGTCGAGGTTCTTGGAACCCATCCCATGTTCGGACCCACCATGACTTCCCTGAATGGCCAGACCATCATCCTCACGCCCGTGCAGGGAAAGAGCAAGAATTGGCTAAATGTCATCCGTTCCCTCTTTGAGTCTGATGGTGCTCACATCGAGATCCTGGACGCAAATGAGCATGACGAGATCATGGCCGTGGTACAGGCTCTGACACACTTTGCCTACATCGGCATCGGGGCGGCTCTGAAGGCTCTGGACTTTGATGTAGAGAGGTCAAGGAAATTCATGTCTCCGGTCTACGAGATCATGATCGACTTTGTAGGGCGCATCCTGGACCAGAACCCGGAGCTTTACGCCTCCATCCAGAATAATCCCAAGGCAGCGCGGGTACGCCAGACCTTCGTCACCGAGTGCATGCGGCTGTGCGAACGTGCGGACGCTGGTGATCTGGAGGGGTTCAAGCAGATCATGCGGGACGCGGCGAAGCACTACGGAGGGACGCACGCGGCGCTGCAAAGGTCTGATGAGATCATAAATGGGAGGATAAGGGCGAAAAATGGGACGTGATAGTAATAATTTTAAAATATAATCCAACGTTGCGTCGTCAGACCCCAATGCAAAGGTATTGCGTTATAAAAATAAAAAGTATCAGGCTTTAACCACCACAGTCTTGGCAATGCTATCCCCAAGCCGTTGCTTCTTGTTCGAGCGCCAAATCAGGATTGCGCCGATCAGGTAAACGATAAGGCCATCGATGATTCGCAGGATATTTCTTGTAAATGCCTGGTTCATGTCGATGGGCTTGCCATCTTCTCTGACCACTTTTATCTTGGTGATCATCTTCCCGATGGTCTGCCCTTGCGATCCTTCCAGGTAAGTGAAGTATGCAATGTATATGATGAAATCGAGAATTCCCAACCACCAGGGAATCATGCCTCGCGCCATTATACTGATACCGATGATGCTTTCAATCGCGACTATGACAATTGCAAGAATTATGCTGTCTATGAGCAACGATACAAACCTTATCCCAATCCCCTGATATTCCATAGTCATCGGTGGCTTTCCAGTCACGGGCTGATCTGGAACTGGTTGACTTAATACTGGTTGATCTGATACTGGTTGATCTGATACTGGTTGATCTGAACCTGCCATAATTTCACCTGCTATACCTGTCCATAAAGTCCAACAAATCTTCAATTTTCTAGAGGATCATCATCAGCGAAGATATCGTTACTTCAGGTCCTGATTAGATCAAATAATTCTGATTGTCCTGCTACTATTTGTTTTTTTCGATATAGTTTGCTGAGGAAAGAGAAAAATCAATGATCTAAAATTTCCTCGGCTGCAATCACTTCGCAGGCTCAAGGTCACCTCAAGAAACAGAGGAAACTGTGGCCGCCGTCTCGCTAATTCGGCTTGACGGCGCAAACCTTGATGCTCAAGATCGAATTCGAAACATCTCTCTGCTGCTCTTCCGATATCTTTGGCATATCGATGATAGGCGAACCGGTTTTATCGCATATCAGCGACTCGATGGGAAAACCGGACTCGGCCACTACCTTGACCTCTTGGAATCCTACTGTTTTTATGATCTCCAAATATTCATCCTTCATGATGGCTCCGGCCAGGCAGCCGATATAGGCCTCGGTGGATCTCTTCACAAACTCTGGCAGCTCTTTTTTCAGTACGACGTCCGAAACGGCCAGCCTACCTCCGGGCTTGAGAACGCGGAATGCCTCCTTGAAGACCATATTCTTATTGGGGACGAGGTTGATGACGCAGTTGGAGATGACCACGTCCACATAGTTGTCCGCCACAGGCATGTTCTCCAAGTCTCCCTGCCTGAAATCTATGTTTGTGTATCCACCTTTGCGAGCATTAGCCCTGGCTTTGTCCACCATCTCCGATGTTATATCCACTCCTATGACCTTTCCCGATGGACCCACCCTGGTAGAAGCGAGGAAGCAGTCGAATCCCGCTCCTGCGCCCATATCCAGGACTATTTCACTTTCGTTCAGGGATGCCAGAGCTACAGGATTGCCGCAGCCCAGTCCCAGGTTCGAGCCGGGTGGCACGGCCTGGATCTCCTCATCTGAGTAGCCCAGCTTCTTGCATATCTCTTCCGAAACATCAGCGCAGCCACAGCAGCTTCGGGAAGCATAGTAAGATGTGGCCTGCTTGGCGATGCGGGCATAGCCTTCTCTCACTGCCCTCTTGATCTCTTTCTCCTTCATCATTTCAGATCCCCACTTCCATCAATATCAATCTTGGCAAATCATCTGTTAACAGGCGCAAATCGTATCTTAGCATCTTTCTCTCAAGGCTTTAATTAATGTTTCTTTATAACGATAATTTGTATGGACCGGATGTTAAGAACCTGAAATAAAGTAGATCCCAAATTTTGAGTTCCCTTAAATTCTTATGATAAGATCTGCTGCAAAGAATCATGAGAAATGGTACTCGGATATCCAAAACGGATGGCAAATTCAAGACAAAAAAAGCGATCAGCGGCCCATCATGCGTTCTCTTTTTAATGGCTTGTAGTCCCCTATTCTCTTTACGAGATCCTGGTGCCTCATCCAGAGAGCAATGATGACCGCCAGGGAAGCGACCAGCCAGACGGAAAACCACAGTCGCATATATCCTTGCGTCCAGGTCTGCTGAGAGTGGATGAAGACCGCAGCGCCTAAGGTTACTATTATGGAGAAGAAGATATTGGCAGAAGGAGCCAGGCCATCACGGTAGGTGGTACAGAACTGCTCCCACGCGCGCTCCGACTTTCCTGTCATAGAGGCAGGATGCCTGCCCAGGAAGATTCCTATGCGCTTAATCCTTGAATCTGCGGACATGATGTAGAGATCATAGCTTATGGCCACCAGAGGAACGAAGTATAGAAGCCAGCAGATATCTGCAATCTTTATCTCCAGGTTTACAGAACTCAGCCCAAAAAGGACGGTGATGAATGCCAGCTTGGTGGTAACAAGCTGTGCGCGCTCATTCTGAGTCCGGATCTTCTCCTCATGCAGAGCGCGAAGAAACTCCTGGTCATTCTCGTCCATTGCAGCCTACCCAGAAATAGAGAATGAATCGAATCTATTAATAACTTTTGTCTGTTATGAAAATTAAATCCCGAAACTGCTGACCCTTTGGCTTGGCCGGTGAAAAACCACCAGAAGCCGGAACAAAATAACGATAACAGATAACATCACGTGGACGATATGGCGAAGGCTTGTTCCGGTCAAGATGAAGATTTTGCACCTATGAAATTTGCATAACAAAATTTCGGATATCGATAATAGTCAGATAAAATAAAATGCAAAAAATACAAAAATCAAATTGCGCGCGGCCACCCCGCCCTAAAGGACGGGGTATGCTTCGGGCC
>CAZPUO010000110.1:0-8821 GCA_964589745.1 uncultured Methanotrichaceae archaeon | reverse complement strand
GCAATGATCCACTACCAGAAAGGAAAAGCAGGAAGCTCCGGCCTTTAGGCCGCGAGAGGAGTTCACACGCGCCGCGAATACAAATACCGGAAACCAGCACTGCGGACCGGCAACATTTAATGCATGGGGAAACGACTGCAGATCAAATCAGTTAACAGAAGTCGTTGGCCGGCTGTGAGCGGCAACTTCGGCCCAGCCTTGCCTCTTCGCACAAAAAACCACACCCCCTCCAACCAACCACACGCATGGCCTATTGGTTAACGACTTTTGACTGGTAGCCTTTGACTAGGGGGCCATTGGAGAAATGGGTGGCGTCTTCAGGTTCCTCGCCGAGTTTGACACGTCACGGCAACACCCAAAACAACACAACACCCGCATGGCTTATTGCTTGCCGTGATAGTTGCCTCGGGTTTACTATCTCTGGTTTTCTGGTAGAGTTCGATGCATCCTGGTTTTTAAGGCTTACATACGAGTATTCCGAATAGATGTTACTTGTCAAAGGGTAACAGGATTCTTTTTCTGGCATCGGGAAAACTTTTGTACTACTCAAGCGATTACTAAAGTTAAGCAGCGATGAAAAAATGAGCCAAAATCGATATGCATAGGTGCGGGGGATGGGATTCGAACCCACGAACACCTTCGTGACTGGACCCTGAATCCAGCGCCTTTGACCTGGCTTGGCAACCCCCGCAAAGAGGCAGCCAATCTCATGCAGTAGTAGTATTTAATAGTATTCGTAAGCTTATGCATTCGTCGGAGCGTTCCCAGGCGGACGAAGTTCCACAGCGAAGACTGGATCTTTTTTCTTGCTAGCCGGGATCGTGTATGCCTATAATTGATTAGAATTAAATACCTTGACTAATAATACTCCCAATGAGGGAGTAGTAGTGCAACCGGATCGTGATGTATCAGCATTTTGGTGCTGGCATGAAGGTTGTCCAGATTACGGGAAGAAGGGAGCAGGGAACATCATCTTCAAGGAAAGATACGGCAAAAATAACATAGCACTTCTTCGCTGTAAGACATGTGGACATTGCTTCAGCGAGAGTCGAGGGACGCCATTTTTCAACTTGAACACATCGATGGATGAAGTTCTAAGGACATTGGCATTGCTACCTGAGAAGGGCAGTATTAGAGGTGTCGCAAGGTCGACGGGTCACGATAAGAATGCAATTTGCAGATGGATTGATTTAGCTGGAGCTCATTGTAAAGAGGTTAATGATTACTATTTGACCGAGCTTCAGTTGGATCGAGTTCAGGTTGACGAGATATGGTCTTACATTAAAAAAAGAAAAGAACGTTACAGAGAACGATCCTGATAGTTATGGCGATGTATACACTCTTACTGCAATTAAGACAGATACTCGGTTATTCATAAGCCACTATGAAGGAGATCGATCTGTTGGGTCTGCCATTAATCTTTTCAAGGATGTGGAACGGAAAAGGTCAATACGCTCTCTGATTCCTGTATTCACATCTGATAACTGGGACCCATTTGTTGAAGGACTCTTAAATGTCTACGGCTACCTGGAGACACCTAGTTACTGTGGAATCGGAAGAAAACCGCTACCGAAACTCATCCCTTATCCAAACCTGAAATATGCGCAGGTATGTAAGCAAAGAGAAAAAGGTAGAGTCGTTGAAATCCTTCAACGTATTGTGTTTGGAAAGCAGGATGAGGTTATGGATTCCCTCGGCGTTGATTCTAGTGGAAGAATCAGCACTTCGTACATAGAACGGCTTAATCTCACTATTCGCAACTCTTTGGCAAGGTTTGTCCGCAGAGGCATGAATTGCAGCAAGGATCTTCAGATACATTCTCACGCCATCGATTTCTTCCAGGCTTGGTACAACTTTGTCAAACCCCACAAATCTCTGAGAATCGAGATCAATGATCGCAGGAAAAGATGGGAACAGCGAACTCCAGCAATGGCAGAAGGTTTAGCTGATCACATATGGAGCCTAAAAGAATTATTGACCTTTAGAGTACCAATTCAATAAATGACATACACGACCCTAGCCGGGAAATATCTCGAATCCCAAGCCATTTTTGCCTTTTATCCATCGATTCCTGAGCGATTCGCTCACAGGTATCCTGAATCTGCCCGCACGAGACCGGCCCCGATCTTGCCGTGGCGTGGAAGGGTTCGTGAGCTAATCGACTTACTGCAGTTGATAAACATCAATTGCATTATTCTTTTGCATGGTTCGCCACTTTGAGCTAGCAAATTCGCAGCTCATAAATATCATGGAGTATTCTCATATTCCCATGGAACCAGTGTACCTCCTCCCGCCTGATGAGTTCCATCACCCGCTCAATACTGCCGAAAAGTCCCGTGATCGCCCTATTCTTCTTCTTTTAGGATGCTCTGGCCTGCGCCTGGGTGAGATGATCCAGAGAAAGGCCGCGGCCCTCTGCCTCGAAGCAGGCCCGCATATCGGTGCAGATAATGCCGAGAGCAGGATGAGTCGCACGGCGCGTCTGCCTTTGCCTGCCATCGCCCTGCTGAGTCCTCACCCGGGAGGCGGCGCCCTTGATGGCGAGTTGCTCCAAAGCAAGGATATTGGGTTACAACTGGCGGGTGGTATTTATGTCAGATGAAGGTTCTTCCCAGAGGACTTCCGAGTTTTATCGGCACATTGAAGAACTCCAGAAACAGTGCGTCAGCGACCCGGTCAATGCAGCCGAAGTTCTATCAGATGCGCTGGAGGAGCTTGAGACCAGCGTGGAAGAGCTTTCTGCGGCAGATGAAGAGCTGCAGCGGCAGAACGGGGAGCTGATCGAGTCCAGAGAAGCTTTGCGGGAAGCTAAAGATCATCTGGAGATCCGCGTCATGGAAAGGACGGCGGAACTGCAGCAAGCCAATCGCATGCTTCAGGAGGAGATCTCCGAGCGCAAGCGGGCGGAGGCTGCCGCAAAAGCCGAGCGGAAGCGGTTCTTCGACGTCCTGGAGACACTACCCGCTTGCCTGGTGCTGCTAACGCCAGACTATCACGTGCCTTTTGCCAACCGCTTCTTCCGGGAGCGCTTTGGCGAGTCCAAAGGAAAGCGGTGCTATGAGTATCTGTTTGGTCGAAACGTGCCCTGCGAGATCTGCGAGACGTATACAGTGCTGAAGACCAATGCGCCCCATCACTGGGAGTGGACCGGCCCGGATGGCCGCAATTACGATATCTTCGACTTCCCATTCACAGACACCGACGGCTCCCCTCTCATAATGGAGATGGGAATCGACATCACAGAGCGCAGACAGGCCGAAAACGAGCTGACGAAACACCGAGAGCACCTCGAGGAGTTGGTCCGGGAGCGCACCCGTGAGCTTGAGGTTGCCAACGCTCAGCTCCAGAAGGAGATCACAGAGCGCGAGCTCGCTGAAGAGGAGAAGGCTTGGCTGGCATCCTTCCCTCAACTCAACCCCCAGCCCATTATTGAAGTTGATCTTGAGGGCCGTGTGCATTACCTCAATTCAGCCGCGCAACAATTGTTCCCAGATCTCCAAGAACGCGGAGGCGACCATCCCTGGTTGGCAGACTGGGAGTCGATGGCTCAGATCTTTTGCGAGGGTAAAACAAGAAATCTCATCCGGGATGTATTCGTTGATGGCAATTTGTATCAGCAGGCGGTGTATTTCGTACCTGATTCTAGGCGCGTACGCATCTACGGAACGAACATTACCGAGCGCATGCAGGCTGAGGCCAGGATCAACCGTCAGAATGCCATTCTGAGTGCAATCAATCGTGTCTACGAAGAGTCAATCCGATGCGAGACCATGGAAGATCTTGGGCGAGCCTGTCTGGACATTGTCGAGTCCATTACAGAAAGCAAGTTCAGCTTCATAGGCGAGATCGGCCCGGATGACCTTTTCCATGACATTGCAATCAGCGATCCCGGATGGGAACTTTGTAATATGTACAACAAGACCGGGCATAGCAAGCCTCCAAATAACTTCAAAATACGTGGGCTGTATGGCCGCGTTCTTCAGGACGGCAGGAGCCTTCTTACAAATGATCCTTCCTCGCACCCGGACAGCATAGGCTTGCCTGATGGCCATCCGCCCCTAACGGCATTCCTTGGTGTGCCATTCATCAGCGATTGCAAGGCGGTCGGGATGATTGGAGTGGCGAACCGTGAAGGCGGATACCGCAGCGTTGATCAGGAGGTCCTGGAGGCACTGACGCCGACTATCCTCGAAGCCATGCTGCGCAAGCGCGCTGAGAAAGCACTGAACGAAAACCAGATGATCCTGAAAACCGTTGTTGAAAGTACACCGGACTTTATCTCTCTGAAAGATCGGGAGGGACGGTACGTCATGTTGAACTCTGCCGCAGCAGAATCTCTGAGCCTATCGACAGGCATACCAGCGGCAGAAATCCTCGGAAAAAATGATGACGACATTTCTCCGTCCGAAGTGGCACGCCAAGTAATGAGCATAGATCACCAAGTTATTACTTCTAGAGAAATGCAAATTTACGACCAGTCGTTTCTTATCGGCGGGGATTCTCGAATTTTCTCTACGATAAAAAGCCCGTGGCTCGATGCTGCTGGAAATATAGCTGGGATTGTGAACGTTTCTCGTGATATTACTGAGCGCAAGCGCGCGGAGCAGCAAGTCTTCGAAACTAGCCAGCTCCTGGAGGCGCTCATGAAGGCATTGCCTGTAGGTGTCAGCTTCTCAGAGAACCCCACCTGCCAGAGCATCACTGGGAATCCTGCTGCATTGGCGCAGTTCGAGATCGGGTCGGAAGATAACCTCTCTGCCTCCGCGCCAAATAGCAGCGCTCCGGGACGAAAGGTTCGTTACTTCCTGCATGGGCGGGAGATCAGTGACGTGGAGCTTCCTTTGCAGCGGGCGGTCGCCGAGAACCGAGAGATCGTGCCTATGGAGCTTGAGATCGAACTGCCGAGCGGTCGGCATTGGTTTGCAGAAGCCTCTGGGGCACCCGTACACGATATTCACGGCAACGTAATTGGAGGCGTTGCCGTGACCGTGGATATCACCGAGCGCAAGCGGGCTGAGGATGCCTTGCGAGAGACAAGGGACTATCTGGAGAGCCTGATCGACTACGCTAATGCACCTATCATTGTCTGGGATCCATCCTTTAAGATCACAAGGTTCAATCATGCTTTCGAGCGGCTGACAGGATTTGGGGCTGACGAAGTTCTCGGCAAACGGCTTGATATGCTCTTCCCCGATGGCAGCAGGGATGAATCAATGAATCTTATCGGGAGAACCTTATCTGGAGAGCAATGGGTGGTGGTGGAGATCTCCATTCTGACGCACGATGGCTCGGTACGTACCGTCCTATGGAACTCTGCCAACATCTACGATAAGGACAGAATAAAGATAGTCGCGACTATTGCTCAAGGCCATGATATCACAGAGCGAAAGCATGCCGAGGATGAGCTGCGAAAGGCGCGAGATGAGCTGGAGCAAAAAGTCCAGGAAAGGACCGTCGAGCTTCAGAGCGCTAAGGAAGAGATGGAGATAGCGAACGAGGAACTTCAGGTGGAGCTGGAGGCGCACCGGAAGCTTGAAGCTGAGCTTATCAAGGCGAAAGACGCAGCAGAAGAGGCAGCTGAGGCCAAGGCGGCGTTCATGGCCAACATGTCCCACGAACTCCGGACGCCCATGAATGCAGTAATCGGCTTTACCAGCCTCCTCCTGGATGAGCACCTGGCCCCCGATCAGAAGGATTGCATCGAGGGCATAAGAGACGGCGGCCAGGCTCTTCTTGGTCTCATAAACGATATCCTGGACTTCTCCAGAGCGGATAAAGAGAAAGTTGTGCTGGAGCATCAACCTTTCAGCCTCAAGCACTGCATCGAGTCATCCTTCGATATGGTGGCATCATCAGCCAACCAGAAGGGCCTGAACCTCTCTTATACTATCAGCTATGGCACGCCGGATACCTTGATCGGCGATCCTGGAAGGCTCATGCAGATCCTGGTCAACTTGCTTGGCAACTCGGTCAAGTTCACGGATGAGGGAGAGGTTTCTGTATTCGTTTCTTCCCAGGTCGACGAAGGCTACAAACGCAAGATCTATTTTGCAGTCAGGGATACTGGTATAGGAATACAGCCTGATAAAATGGAGAAAATATTCGAGCCCTTCACCCAGGTGGAACGGGTCATAAGCCGAAAGCGTGACGGTGTCGGCCTGGGCCTGGCCATAAGCAAGAAGCTCGTGGAGCTCATGGGTGGAAATATCTGGGTCCAGAGCGTCCCCGGCCTGGGCTCAACCTTCCAATTCACCATCCAGGCCGAGGCCGTCTATGGCAGGCACCTGGATTTGGGGGAAGTGAACAAAGATAACGCATTTGAGAGCCTTGCAGGGCAAAAGCCTCTGAGCATCCTTGTGGCTGAAGACAACCCTTCGAACCAGAGGGTGCTCGTGGAGATGCTGAAGAGGATGGGCTACCGGCCTGATGCAGTTGCAGATGGAAAGGAAGTTCTCCAGGCTCTCGAACTGCGGCCTTACGACTTGATCTTCATGGATGTCCGGATGCCGGAGATGGATGGGATCACGGCCACGAAGGAGATACGCAAGCGTTTGCCGGACCGCGGACCAAAGATCGTAGCCATCACTGCGTACGCTCTGGAGGGTGACCGGGAGATGTGTCTTGAGGCCGGTATGGACGACTATGTAAGCAAGCCGGTGCAAAGGAGGGATCTGCAAGACATGCTGTTGAAATATTCCGGGCCTTCAAGAGATTCTGTCTGAGCTGCTTGTCCGGGAGGGGTTCGGATATCTCTCCTTTCTAGGGCTGTCCCCCCTTCACCAGGTCAGTGACGCCTCATTCTTTTTTGACTGCCTCTGCCACCTGGAAGGCCACCTTTCGCCTCTCCAGTTCCGCCAGCAGTTCCTCCATGAAGACGCCACGCCCCGGCACGCACGCGTGCGCTGCCTTCTGCACGCGTCCGCCCGTGTAGCCGTTGCTGGTGGTGGCCACGCCGCAGCTTGGGCTCCCGGCTATGCCGATTATCTTGAGCCGCACGCCCTGTAGTGCCAGCATCTCCAGAAGATCGGCAAAGTTTGCAATCAGCGATCGGCAGAAACGTCGAAACTCCGGAACGTCCAGCTGGTTCTTAGTAACCGTCCAGCGATCCAGTCCCAGGTAGAGGGCTTCCGGACAGGGCAGCTGGATAGTCGGGCCCTCGTGCCGAAAAGTCGGTGCTTTTAAGCCCTTGACTCTGGTAAAAGGGTTCTGCAGGCAGTGAGCCAGGACCAGGATCTCTTTCTCAGTCATTTCTGCCACTGCTTATACTTCAGGTACCGGTAGAACCTGATGCCGTCCTTGTCATCATAGAATATGATCTTCTCTGCGGCTCCGCCAACTTTCAGGCTCAAGGTGTTGCTGTGGAACTCGTCCACGTACTCCACATCCTCGATCTTCTCCAGGGCCACGGTTTGCACCCTATCCCAGGCCAGGCCTGGCCGGACGAAGTGCACGTTCTTATTAGTAGTAACCAGATAGCCGAGGATCTTGTCCAGCATGCCCATCCTGGCGATGGATTGCATCTGACTCGATGCCTGGCTCTGCAGGATTGCCGGGGTGATCAAAACTGGATCTTCGCTTGCCTCAGCCAGCTTGTTTACCATCCTTCGCAGTTTCTTTGGCACTTCTACGCCGCTAGCGGTCGTGGTCATCATACTTCAAGTGACGATTTTGTCCAGGCAGCCGTTCTCCAGGGCGATTCGCACCTCACGTGCCAGGCGGCGGCCGGTGGACATGTTCGTTCTCCAGAGGGCGTTGCCGTAGGGGTGCCCGACGGCCATATGCACATTCGTGCCCCCTCCGATCCTCGGAGCTACATCGTAGATATAGAAGTTCAGGTCCTTGTCCACGCAGGTCTGCAGACAGAAGGGCCCGATGATGCCGGGCGCGTAGTACTCCTGCGTCGCATCCACATACTTTTCCGCCAGTTCGAAGGCCTTTTCCAGGAGCGACTCGCGCAGTGTAGCAGAATTGTGGCCGCAGACCGTGTACTCCGGGTTGACCTGCCGTTCATTCAGCGTCATCTGCTGGGGCGCAGGCAGCCGTACATGTCCGTCTAAGCTCGTCTCAAAGCGCCAGTCTATGCCTATCAATTCGATGCGCTCGGAGAGCGGCGAGTAGAAATAGTCCAGATTGAAGACAGGGCCAATGACATAGCGCTCGATCCTGGCCAGCTCAATTCCATCCTGATCGATCACGTTTTGCCGCAGCAGAAGGTCCGCCTTCTGGCAGTACTCTTCGTAGGAGGCGGCGGTGAAGAAGCCCCTCTCCAGGGTTTTCACGGCGTGAGGCAGCTTGACCATGACCAGCTGGTCGATATCTTCGGCCTCGACCGGTTCAGGGTAAGGCAGACCCGCTTTCTCCAGCAACCAGTAGTAATCCCTCTTGTCGCCGCGCTCTTCCGATCGCAGCAGGTTCCGGGAGCCGATCAGGGGGAGCATAAACTGATCCTCGACGGCGTCTATGCCGCAGTAGGAGGTGAATGAGCGGTTGGGCACAAAAAGCGTGTTCTTGGACCGCAGAAAATCCTGGTTTTCCTGTTCCAGTATCTCCGAGAACCTTTTGAGCATCATGACCTCATCGATCATCCCCGTGACGATCTGGCCGCCGGCCCTGTGGGCCCGGAAATACCTGACATAGGGCTTCTCCCGGCCTTCCTGGCACACCGCCAGAGTCTTGAAATTTTCCTCTACTGCGCCATCAGCCGTATCCAGAGCAGAATGGGATGCAATCATCCCGATTCGCAGATCATCGAGGTCGTATCCCTCCAGGACTTCCAGAACCTTGCTGCGATCGATCAAGTCAGAGCACCTCAAAATAATTG
>CAZPUO010000109.1:0-8903 GCA_964589745.1 uncultured Methanotrichaceae archaeon | reverse complement strand
AATCTCTTTATCCTACTATTATGATGGCCCACAACCTCTGCTACTCCACGGTGGTGACGCGGGAAGCACCGCAGGGCGACTGTACAATCACAGCTCCTTCTGGCGGAAAGTTCGTCTCTTCGGAGGTCTCGCCGGGCATCATGCCAGCTGTTTTGCGCGAGCTGCTGGAAGAGAGGACGAAGACCAAGAAGCTGATGAAGGCTGCCAGCGATGAGGAGCGGCGCTTCCTGGATGCCAAGCAGTACGCATTGAAGATCCTGCTGAACAGCTTCTACGGCTATTCCGGCTATGCCCGCGCAAGGCTTTACAGCCTGGCTCTGGCCAATGCCGTGACCAGCTTTGGCCGGGAGAATATTTTGCGCACAAAAAAAGTCATAGACGAGATCGGCTCGGTTTACGTGCTCAGTGGCGCGGTTGTGTTCAAAGAGGATCTGCCTTTCGGAAAAGTCGGAGCGAAGCGTTTCGACCTCTCCGTGGTCTACGGGGACACGGACAGTGTCTTTGTCCGGCTGCGGTCAGCCGAAGCAGGCGTGGTCTCGCTGCCGGATGCGGAGCTGATCGGCAGAAAGATTGCAGAGACGGTCACATCCAGCCTGCCTGAGCCCATGGAGCTGGTTTTCGAGGCCTTTGCCAGGCGCGGCATCTTTTTGGCGAAGAAGCGCTACGCTCTCTGGGTCTTTGAGCCCTCTGGAGACGCCTGGAAGGATAAAATCAAAGTGCGTGGCATGGAAACCGTGCGCCGGGACTGGTGTGACCTGACCTCCAAGACTCTGAAGACCTGCCTGGAGCTGGTGCTGAAAGAGGGCAAGGTGGACGAGGCCGTGGATCACGTCCGCTCCGTGGTGGTTCGGTTGCAGAACCTGGATCTATCTGAGGACCCTGGAATTCTGGGCGATCTCACCCTGACCAGAAGGTACACCAAGAGCACTGGCTCCTACAAGAACAAGCAGCCGCACATCCAGCTGGTGGAGAAGATCAAGAGGCGGGGCGGCCAGGTGCCGGGCGTGGGAGACCGCGTGCCTTTTGTGATCATCCGGGGAAAGAACAGCCGCAAGAACAGGGAATTGTTCGTGGACCGGGCGGAGGATCCGGCTTTCGTCCTGGAGAAAAATATGCCTCTGGACACGGAGTACTATGTGGAAAAGCAGATTCTGCCGCCGGTCCTGAGGATCTTCGAGACCTTTGGGGTCACCAAGGACAGGCTTTGCGTGGGACGCGGGCAGAGCAACCTGTTCAGCTTTGGGAGCGAAGGGCAGAAAGCGCAGAAGCAGAAGTCGCTGTTTGAATTTTAGCCTCCCGCCATCGCCTTGTACAGATTCCATACTCCAATGACGACGAAGTTCACCGCCACTGCCCCCAGGATCAGTCCCATGACCCTGGTGGTGACCATGATACCCGTTATCCCAAGTACCCGGTCGATGTACTCTGAGAACTTGAGGATAACGAAGGTGGCAGCGAAGGTAAGGATCAGCGCTAAAAGCACCAGCGCTTTTTCGGTCAAATTTCCCGCCGCGCCCATCAGCACCACCACCGTCGTAATGGCTCCAGGGCCTGTGAGCAGCGGCATGGCCAGGGGAAAGACGGAGACGTCCTCCCGCTGGTTGGCATCCCTCAATTCCGCCTCTGTGACCTTCTTCTGCTGGCGAACTCCCCTAAGCATGTCGATGGCCACCAGGAAGAGCAGGATGCCGCCTGCGACGCGCAGGCTGTCCACGGTGATGCCGAAGATGCGCAGAACCGCATCCCCTGCCAGGGAGAACAGGAGAGCGATGGAAAAGGCCACCAGGGTGGCGCGCGTGTAAATCCTGCTCTTCTCCATAGAATTAAGGCCGGAGGTAAGGGTGACGAAGACCATGGTGGCCTCGATGGGGTTGACTATCACGAAGACAGTTGTGAAGGCGTAAACAAAGAAGAGGAGATAGTCGTTTATTCCCATCCAGTTCCCTTACCGAGGTGGTTGATCATCTCTGCCAGGGGCCCTCGTCTTTTCCATCCGCCGGGTCGCCATTTAGCATCTTCAAAACCTTCCCTGCTGCCAGGGCCATAGTGCTGGCGAGACCCGCTGCCAGGAGGGCCTGGCTTTTGGAGTGCCTACGCGTGACGGCCGCAACCAGCACTGCCAGAAGTGCCGAGGCCAGATACTCCGGAACGTCCTTGGCAAGATGGCCCAGAGGATCCCGGCTTGCATCCGCTCGATCCCTGTGCAGTTCCCATCGGTCGGCAAACTCGTGCACATGGGCTCCGTAGGGTCCACGAAGCTGTCGATTTGCCCCAAACGTCGCCTCTCCCAGCCAGGTCTCCCGGAAGCAATCCGGCAGCTTGGGAATTGTGCCTTTGGGCAGGGTGTATCTCACATGGCAGGGCAAGGCCTCAATCCAGGCGCAGAATTCCCGGCAGCTCCCGTTGCAATTCATACTAGGATAACGGTCTTTCCTGAATAAAAAGCTCCCTGATAGGTTGAAAAATAGTATCTGCATCACATCTTATCTGCTGACCACAATGGGAGATGGCCTCGTCCGGCTGAGAGGTGTGCTCGGAAGAATCTGCAAGGAACGGCATTCTATATCGCTCAGAGCAATATGGTGACTGTGGGCTGAACGCTCAATGTATCCCTTGCCTGGCCTTAAGCAGGGTCGCGCATGCCGCACAGAGACGCGAAGGCTTTTCTTTTGCTTTTTCAGGTGAATCGGAAAGGCGCATTACGCAGTGTTGGCAATGCTGCAGGCCCAGCAGGTGGCCGACTTCGTGCAGGGCCTCCTTGGCCAGCACCACCGGCTCCAGGCCTGCGTAAAGTAGGGCCGCACTCTTTGCAGTGCAGCCCAATACTGGGCCAATTCCAGGATAAAAAAGCTCGTTATCCACGAGCCAGAGCGCTTTTTTTGCGCCTATAGCCCTGCCCAGATACTTCAGGAGCTGGGCGGCATTCAGCCTTTGCCCATCCAGGGGGACGTAGAGATAGCCGCTCTCCTGTACCTTCAATCCGTAGGGATTGTAGCACTCCTCGATGGCGGATCTAAGGCTGGCCACATCGGCCAGGGAACGCCGGTCGTGAAAGAGGAGCAGTATCATCCATCATATTGTGGTCAAAGGGGGTTAATGAGCCCTTGCAGGGATTAATACAGGGATCATTTTCTTAAAGTGGGGCGTACCAAAAGGCTGCAATGGATCTTGAGACCAAGGCGCTTTTGCTCTCCATTGGAACTGTGCAACCTTCAGTGCCAAGCACCCCGTTCCAGGCAGGTGGGCAGGTGTCTACCGCAGGCCCCGGGGCGGGCGGCAAGTCTGTTTTCTTCCAGTCAGGAGAACGGATAGTGCGGTTATCTGTAGTTGAAAGCTCGCCTCTTCGGTTGGAGCGCCTAGAGAAGGACGTCTCCATTTTAAAAGGGAACCGAGAAATCGCCAGCGGAAAGCTCGTGCAGCCGCTTTTGCACTGCCCCGAACAGGCCTACATCACAGTCTCAGAGCGCTGCATCTACGACTGCAAGTTCTGCGCCGTGCCTAAATTGCAAGGCGGCGTGAAGTCCATGCAAACCGTTCGTCGGATGGTAGACGGGGCAAAGCAGACCGGTCGCCTTCGGGCCATCTCCCTGACCAGTGGGGTGGAGGTCTCGCCCAGGGCCGAAGCGCAGAGGGTTTCGGAAATAGTCCGGGACCTGAAGACCTTCGGCTTGCCCTTGGGGGTCTCGGTGAGTCCCTTTCCCGGCGTCAACCAAGTGCTGAAAAGAGCGGGAGCAGACGAGGTGAAATACAACCTGGAGACTGTGGACTGTGATCTCTTCCGGCAGGTCTGCCCCGGTATCTCATTCCAGGAGATCATGGACTCCCTGCGGGAGGCAGTCGACATCTTCGGCAAGACCAGGGTCTTCACCAACATCATCGTTGGTCTCGGCGAGTCTGACAAAATACTGCGCCAGGGCATCGAGGAGCTGGCGGAGATGGGTGTATTGCCTGTTTTGCGAGCTGTTTATCCACATCCTCTGCGTGTTGGTGAGGTGGAGATGACGAGGCCGAGCGCGGAACGGCTGCTTAGCCTGGCTCGCTGCCTAACGAACGCGCTGGAGAAAAACGATCTGAAGGGTGATCTTGCTCAGACAGGCTGCTATCGCTGCACTGGGTGCGATCTTGCTCCGGGAAGGGATCTATAAAAGGCGCTCAGAACTCAATATCCTCATCATGCATCAGACAGGCCAAATCATCACAGCGCCCAAGGTCTGTTCATCGACAGGATTTAAATTGTGTTTCATACATCTTTTCCTAAGATGAAGATAGCTCTCTTGCAGCTTAATCCCCTCGTGGGAGACCTCAAAGGGAACGGCGATCTTATCGCCCGCGCTGTCCGTCGCGTGGATGTGGATTTGGCCGTCACGTCAGAGCTGGCGCTCCTGGGCTATCCTCCTCGCGACCTGCTCCTAAACGCGGATTTCGTGCAGCACAGCTGGGATATCCTGAAGCAACTAGCCATGGATTTAAAAGGCTTCTCTCCGGTTCTGGTGGGCCTGGCCGAGCCCAATCCAGGAGAAGTGGGCCGACCTCTCTACAACTCCGCGGCCCTGCTGAGGAACGGGCAGGTAGAGAGGACTTTTCATAAGACACTGCTTCCCACCTATGACGTCTTCGACGAGGACAGATACTTTGAGCCAGCCTGCGCGCCTCAGATCCTGGATATTGGAAACATGGAGCTCGGTATTTCCATCTGCGAGGACATCTGGAACGATCGCGACTTCTGGAAGCGCAGGCGCTACCACACTGATCCCATTGAGGAGTTGGTGAAGGCGGGAGCTAGAGCAGTCATCAATCTATCCGCTTCGCCCTTTACGGTAGGAAAGCAGGCTCATCGCGAAGCCATGCTGAGCAGCATTGCCCGCAAATACGAAGTGCCATTCTTGTACGTCAACCAGGTGGGCGGTAACGATGAGCTGATCTTCGATGGCAGAAGCTGCTTCTTCGATGGTAGGGGCCGACTGATTGCCCGGGCCAGGGGCTTCGAAGAGGATCTGATGGTAGCAGACCTGGAATCTCTTGCTGGAACCATAGCCGAAGACGATTTCACGCCCGAGGTCGAGATTTGGCGCGCTCTGGTCCTGGGCACGCGCGACTACGTGCACAAGTGCGGGTTTGCGGGCGTTCTCCTGGGGCTTTCAGGTGGCATAGACTCCAGTTTGGTGGCCGCCGTGGCCGCCGAAGCCCTAGGGCCACAGAACGTCTTGGGTGTGCTAATGCCCTCGCCTTATTCGAGCCCCGGAAGCATCAAGGACGCTGAAAGGCTGGCGCAAAATCTTGGCATAAAAACAATTACCATCACCATCACGGACATCATGGCGTCCTTCGACTCTTGCCTGGAGGAAGCCTTCCGTGGCCGGGAAAAGGACGTGACGGAGGAGAACATCCAAGCCCGAATTCGAGGCAACTTGCTCATGGCGCTGTCCAACAAGTACGGCTTGGTCCTCCTCACCACGGGAAACAAATCAGAGCTTGCGGTGGGCTACTGCACCATCTATGGCGATATGTCAGGCGGACTGGCTGTAATATCAGATGTCCCCAAAACCATGGTTTATCGCCTGGCTAGGCATTTGAACGCCTCCCGAGGGCGGGAGATCATCCCGGCAGAGGTCTTAGTGAAGGCCCCTTCCGCCGAGCTTCGTTTCTGCCAGACCGACCAGGACAGCCTTCCGCCATACGAGGTGCTGGATGCGATTCTTGAGAAGCACATCGAGCAGCATCAATCGGCTGAAGAGATCCTGACCCAGGGATTTGATCCGGAGACAGTTCGCCGCGTGCTGCGGCTGGTCAAGAACGCAGAGTTCAAGAGGAAGCAAGCTGCTCCTGGATTAAAGGTAACTGATAGGGCTTTTGGAAGCGGCTGGAGGATGCCCCTCGCCTGTAGGGTCTAACGGTGCCGGATAATTTTTGAGTGCCGTTTAAATAGGTTCAGTCATTAAACGATCAACGATATGAGGAGGCGAACCAAAACGAGCAGAATACCACACCGGCTTATTGTCGTCATGATGGTTTTATCGATCGCTCTTGTCCTTTCCTCCGTCTCTGCTCCGGGGCAAGAATCTTCCTATGGACAGAGGCTTTCCCTGAATGTCTATCTGGATAATACTGGCAAGGGCCTGGTTACCGGTTACGCCGAGAATATCAGTGGCCTGACCTTTCTAAACGCGTCTCAGTACAGTTTCGAGAACGACACCAAGCAGCTTTATGCCCTCACAGATGGCCTGACCGTAAAAGAAGGCGACCTCTGGACCATGAGCTTTGCCTCCTTCGGGAACTTTGACGATTATCATGTTGCTTTCTACCTTCCCGGCTACATGAAACTGGGAAAGATCGACGTTTCTGATGGCCTGACCTATCTCCTTTCGGCCTCAAATGAGTCACTGGTGGTGGATACGCAGGGGTACGAGGTACACGATCCAAAGATCACCATTGATTATCAGCAGCCTCTGGCGGTGAATCCTCCCCCTGGCCCACCCGGCTATGCAATTGGTAACCTCAGCCTCACCATGCTTTTGGTCATTACAGCTCTCCTGATCTTGGGCTCGGCCTTGGCTATCTTCATAATGCGACGTAAGGACGACTCCACCAAAAATGCCTCCCGGGTGCATACAATGACTACAGCGCCGACTTTAGCTCCCCCCCCTTCGGATCTGTCTGAAGTAGCCTCCCCTAGACCAAAAGGAGTCTCGAACTCTTCAGATGAGGTAGCTTCTCCTTTGTCTGAGCAAACAGATAACGGAGTCTACTTCGTTGAGACACCCGAATCCGTCTCCCTGGATCAGCCCTCTGAAGATAAGTCATCGGATGATAATCCCTCAGATGATAAGTCCTCAGATGATAAGCCATCTAACGATAAGCCGTCTGTAGACAAGTATCCCGGGGACTTTGAGAAATCCAGGGATTCGGGCGAGGATAGCAGCCTGAGGATCAAAATAGAGGTCAGCAGCGAGATGGAGGCGGTGATGCAGACGCTCACTGCCAGGGAGCGTGCAGTGCTGTCTACTTTAATAAGTCACGGGGGCAGAATGACCCAGGCTGAGATAAGGTACGGGACCGGTACGCCCAAATCCTCTCTTACTGGCATTTTGATCTCCTTAGAGAGAAGAAAACTCATAACCAAGAAAGAATGGGGAAGAACAAACATAATAGAACTTTCTGAGTGGTTTTTAGCGAAAAAAGAACGTTCATAAACCTTTCAGCTTTTCTCTCTTCACTGCTCTGGATCGTTCGTTCTGCTCTACATTTTTGTATCGTTCATGGGGAGGACTGGTTTGTGGAGCGACTCGAGACCGAGCCGTTCGTGGAAGACACGGGTAGGAAGTGAGGGTATAAATTGTGAGGTACGATAAAAGATGAGACGCAGTAGTGCTCTAATGGCGCTGGCCATGGTCTGCATACTGGTGGCGCCTGCCTTCTCAATGCCAGCTGATAAAGGTAAGTCGAATGTTCGGCATGATGGATGTCCGCTATTAAATAACCTTACTGAAGAACAGCTGAGCAATTTGACCCTTGGTCAGCTGCAAGAGATGAGGCAGCAGGCATGGCGAAACGCGACCATCGGCCAAGCTAAGGGGTGGGGACAAAATAAAAGCGATGATGGGTGCCGAGGATTCATGGGACCGGGATTTGCGGGACCTGGAGGCATGGGATGCAGAGCCGCTCAGAATGGTGCATTCAACGGCTATGCCCACAATGGAACAACAATGGCCCTGGGAATGACTCGGAACTCTCTCCTCCTCATGCTGATGGATGATCTGAGCGTGGACAAGCTGGGCAATATGACGCTAAACCAGATCGAAGAGCTGCAGCAGACTAAGACGAACGAGCTCAACAACATGACCTTGAATCAGATCAAGGTGATGCTGCAGAATAAGATGGAAGCGCAAAACAACATGACTTTGAGAGAGCTTGGCAAAGAAGATCAAAAATTATGGCAAATTGCCGGCATTATGGGATTCGCACGCGAATGCAACGCTGGACACAGCGCCGTTGAAGGCGGCTCGATGCCATTCAAGGATGTGCCCAAGAGCCCGGCTTAGAGCCGACAATGCCATCCGGCATCAATCCATAAAGATGGTCTATCCCCTCCCGTGCAAAAAAGCAAGAGGCCGGCATACGGTTCGCCGGCCATCTTCTTGTTTCCAGATGGGCAATTAGGCTTTTAAATTATGAATTCAATCCAAAACTTGCAAAAGCGATGGCTTGGGAAAGATGATATATCTGCCAGCACTAGGTGCAAAAAATCGGATGAAAAGAGCTTATGATCAACGTGTATCAGATCGCAGAAATTGGCAGGCGGGTCCTAATGATGAACCTTCATAGGAAATTTATATATGTGTTTCCATACATTGTGCTGGCTGGTTTGTTGTTTATCGATTTTGCCGGTACAAGTTTTGCGCAGCCCGATCAGACCTTCAGCATGAACGAGAACAGAGATCAGATGGAAACTAGGCAGCCAGACGGGATGATTTTCCACCAAATGGCAGGCCTTCCTATGGGTGTCCCAACCGAGATGTTTCAAAGCGGGCGAGGATTTGCGCTGAAGAATAACGAATCTCACGTCTTGAGGCTGAATGTGGAGACTTTGTTGCCTCTTGACCCCACCCAGATACGAATGCTGCTGGCCTCCAATGAGAGCCTTGATGAGATACGCAAAGACATCCGGGCGAATGAAGGCGAGGCTACCTATCGCGGAAGTTTGATGCTGGACAGGAGCATTTACCCTCTGATCAACATTGCAGTCTCTCCTTTGGGCAACAATTCAACTGCTGTAGGGGCAGATTTGGCAGATTTCAGTATCAAGTCTGCAGAAAATGAGCCCGCAATAGTGGGCAGCGTATTTGTGATAATCTCACCCTCCAATGGAAGCATGGTGGGCAAGGGCGAGCTGGATCTGAACCGAA
>CAZPUO010000108.1:0-8992 GCA_964589745.1 uncultured Methanotrichaceae archaeon | reverse complement strand
CAGATCCTCACCATGCTCAGGAAGATGGTCTTTCGGGGCAGAAAGATGGCTGCTGGAGAAAAGTACCTTTACCATCCCGGCCAGCTCGATCCCAGGACGATCTCTCTAGAGGAACTCTCCAGTTGGCTTGCCTCTGCTGGCCAGGATCTGGTAAGATCCCTGGTGAGGGGCCTGAACATGGGCGGGACCTACGGCGAAGAGGTCTGCCTGGTCGCCGGAGTGGATAAGAACAAGCCTGCCGCCGAGCTTGACGCAGAGGAGATCCGCCGCGTCCACCTGGCTCTGCGAGAGGTCTTTCTGGATGAGACCTTCGATCCTCACATCGTCCTGAATGAAGGCGAGCCGATGGATGTCCTCTCCCGGCCGCTGAAGATCTACGAAGGACTTCTGCAAAAGCGCTTTGCCACCTTTAGCGAAGCGCTGGACGCCTTCTTCGTGGAAGCGCCAGCACAAGCGCCGCATCAGGACCCGCTGGATCGCAGGATTGAGCTGCAGCGCAGGGCCGCAGAGGAGTTCGAGGCCCAGGAGAAGGAGCAGATTCAGAAAGGTGAACTGGTTTACCAGATGTACGGCTCAATTGAGCAGATCCTCAAAGTGGTGGCCGATGCCAGGGCCAGGGGCTTCTCCTATGCCGAGATCTGGAGCAGGATCAGCGGCTCGGACCTGCCCCAGGCCAAGACCATCCTCTCCCTGGATGGCAGAGGCGAGATGAAGATCTTTCTGGACAGCACACAGCTGGAGCTAAACGCTGGCCTGAGCGTGCCCCAGAATGCCCAGAGGTATTACGAGACTGCGAAGGAGATGGCTAAAAAAGCCGCAGGTGCGAGGACTGCACTTTCCATCACCGAGGAGCTCAAGGCCAGCAAGGGCGCGCCCAAGAAGACCAGAGCCGTACAGGCGCAGAGGCGCAGGAAACCCAAGTGGTATGAGAGATTCCGCTGGTTCAACTCTTCTGACGGCTTTCTCGTGATCGGTGGCCGGGATGCAGACAGCAATGAGGAGATCTATGCCAAGTACCTGGAGAAGCGCGACCTGGCACTTCATACCGATGCGCCCGGCGCTCCCCTCACTGTGATAAAGACTGAAGGCGAGGAGGTTCCCGAGAGCACTATCCTAGAAGCGGCGCAGTTTGCGGTGAGCTACTCATCCGCCTGGAAAGCCGGCCTGGCAGCTGCTGATTGCTATCTGGTAGGAGGCGATCAGGTCACCAAGACGCCAGAGCACGGAGAGTTCCTGAAGAAGGGCGCCTTTGTCATCCGCGGGGAGCGCAGGTACTTTAGAGATATGTCCTTTGGCATCGCGCTTGGAATATCTGATGGCATACTGATAGGTGGGCCGGTCGATGCTGTGAAGCCGAAGGCCGACCTGGCGGTGGAGATCGAGCCTGGCGAGTTCAACGCCGATGATCTGGCAAAGCGCATTTACAGGCTGTTCTCAGAAAAAGTGGAGGACCGAGCTTATCTGAAGTCCATCGCCTCCGTGGATCAGATCGTCCAGTTTCTACCGCCGGGAGGCTCGAGAATGAAGGAATGAACGCCGAAGTTTAGTTTCTGCTTTTAAATCGGCTCAACTTTCACAATAAAGGTTAAGTGTTTAACTAGAGATCTATTATCATGATCTCGCTCGCTGATATTCAAAGTGCTGCCCAAGTCCTTCAAGGCAAGATCCTCCGCACTCCTCTTATCTATTCTCCCACCTTCAGCAGGATGGCCGGCGCAAAAGTGTACCTCAAGCTCGAAAACCTGCAGGAGGGTGGCTCCTTCAAGGTCCGAGGTGCCACCTACAAGATCCAGTCCCATCTAGCGGGGCTGCAAAGCAAAGGCGTCGTAGCCGCATCTGTAGGCAACCACGCCCAGGGCGTGGCCCTAGCGGCCCGCGCTGCAGGCGTTTCTGCTACTATTATTATGCCTTCATGGGCCTCCCTTGCCAAGCAGCAGGCCACGCGAGGCTACGGAGCGGAGCTGATCCTGAGCGGAGAGAGCCTGGCAGAGAGCATCGAAATAGCCAGGAGATTGGCTCTTGAGACGGGAAGAATGTTCATTCACCCTTATGACGACGAGGAGGTCATCGCCGGCCAGGGAACAATCGGGTTGGAGATTCTGGAGGACCTGCCAGATCCCGATTTCATCCTCGTGCCGGTGGGCGGAGGCGGCCTGATAGCCGGGATAGCCACAGCAGTGAAAGCCCTCCGGCCCGCTGCTCGCGTGGTGGGCGTCCAGGCAGCAGCCTGTCCCTCTGCCCTCAAAGCCTTGAAATCAGGAAAGCCCATAGCTCTGGAAGACGTCCAGGAGAAGAGCTCTCTTGCCGATGCCATCATGGTTACTCAGGTAGGAAAGGCAGATTATCCCATTCTGCAAAATCTGGTGGACGAGATTGTAACCGTGGACGAGAACCAGATCTCTTCTGCCATGCTGCTCCTGCTGGAGCGAAAACGAATTCTAGCCGAGGGAGCGGGTGCGGTCCCTCTGGCAGCCCTTCTCAGACCTACTTTTGATCTTCCCGAAGGAAGCAAGGTGGTACTGGTGATCAGTGGAGGCAACGTGGACAACTTGCTCCTGGACAGGGTGATCCATCAAGGGCTGCGGCAGGAGGGCAGACTGATGAGCTTCTCAGTCAGCTTGGAGGATGTGCCGGGATCTCTGGCCCGACTTCTAAACCTGGTGGCGGAGCACCAGGCCAACGTGGTCAACATTCACCATGCTCGAAATGAGAAGGGTCTGTCCATCAACTTCACTCGCGTGGACCTGGAGCTGGAAACGCGAGGTTTTGATCACCAGAGCGAGATTGGAAAGGAGCTGAAGCGTGCCGGATACATCATCCAGCTAAGGTAGTTTTGCTACACCTCTTTCACGTGCCTCAGCTCCACAGCCACGCCCCTGCAGGATGCAATCATCTCCCAGCCGCTCATCTTCGCCCTGCCCAGGCCAAAGGCGCGCTCGCCCTGGATTATCACCTCATCTCCCGGTCGGATCTGCTCATCTGCGTCTGCCACCCCCGGTGCAAGCAATGAGCCTTTGGGCAGGAAATCTCCGATGGTGACGATGTAGCGGCCCAGGGGTAAAAGCCGCTTTGCTCCTTCCAGGGAAAGGGCGAGTGTGCCATTAGGGGTTGTTGCGGCCAGGGGCCTCTTCTTCTCATCCTGCAGCTCCCTGCCTCTCACCTGGACCTTTCCGGCCAGCAGGGCATCGCTCGCGCCAGCGCCAAAGTAGTAATCGGCGAGGGCGCGGTAGCGCTGCAGCCTCGGGTCGGGCAGGCGCACGGAATCACGGCAGGCCTCACGGACGGCTGCGGATAGCTGCTCCAGCGCCTGATTGCCTGTTCCGCCGCCGGTGTAGACGACCTCAAGGCCCAACGCCCTTACCGTCTCCTCCAGCTCACCTTCCAGGTGGGCTACAATCCTGGCATATTTATTCCTCTTCAAATAAGCTTCAAGACAGCTCAGCAGCCACGCCCGCTCCTCCCGATCCCAGCGGCCGGTGACTGGGACGTCGTAGCTGGCTGCGGGATAAGCCTCCTCAAGCTCGCGCGGCACAAGAGCTAATGGCGAGGTCAAGATCAGCTCATGCAGGTGCCGATGCGAGGATCTGACGGCCTCGGCGAAGAGGCGATGCGATCTGGAGATGGAGTAAGGCTTTCGGGCTGAGCAGGGCAGCAGCAGCAAAACATCGCTCTGAGGAGCTTTGTATCGATTCAGTACCCGTTCAGCGAAGCGGGTAACCTCCACGCGCTGTAGGGATTCGGCGGTATTGGCAAAAAAGACGCTGCGTCTGTGCTGAGGAGTCCTCTTTTCCAGGTAGCAGTGTTCCTGGTCCAGCAGGCGCAGAGCGGCAGTAAGGTTTGGCTCCACCCGAACCTGCCGCTCGATGTATTCGCGGCAGGTTTCAGAGCGGATCATCTCACGAACCGTCAGCAGCTCCTCTTCCAGCTTGAGGCGGTTGTGAGCCGCTAGCAGCTTTTTTTCATCACGGTTTTCCGCTAGTCTCTGGCAGTGTTCGCATCGACAAGGTAGATCCTTGAGGTCACTCAGTTTCCAGACCCCGTCGCGGGTATGGTAGCGTCCCAGGTAGCCGTCGGCCACAACCCTCGTGAAATCCAGAAGATCAATCCCCAGGTAAACTAGAAAAGCCAGGTTGGCAGGCACGGCCAGGGCGGGAGCGTAAAGAGCCGTATCCGGCGGCGTCATATTTCTCACGCCAACCACGGCCTCTACCAGATCTCTGGGATTCCTGAGAACTCCGGCGGAGGCCAACACGTAAACATCTGCATCCTCTGGCTTCTCCAGAGAGAAGGGATGGACTACCAAGCCCTTAGGGCCGTCAATCTCTTGGGGCGACAGCCTCATGGGCGGCTCAAAATGAAGAGCAGCAGGAACGTATGGTGCTATGGCCAGCTTCTTTTGGCCTTTCAGTGACATTGCTGCCGCGGCCGCCTCTCCCAGAGAAGTGTAGCGGTAGATGCTGCCAGCAGAGACGTAATCATCGCTTGTTATGAAAGCGGGGGTGCTGATTTGCCTCTCCAAGAGCAACTTTCCCAGTCTGGCAGGGCCGTCTCGCCTCAGAACCTCGAAGTACCTGGTCATTTTTCACCTATGCTCTCCGGCAGAGATCTCAGTCTGATGCTAAACCTGGCCTTGGGATTGGCCTCGATGAGGCGTTTCGTGTTTCTTGCGGCTTGCTTTAAAGCCGAATCGTCTGGATTTTCGGGAACTTCAGCGTTGAAGGGATAGGTTTCAGATAGCTCTGCCGGATAAGGTCCAAAAGGGGGCTTGAAGTGCAGCACATGATCAAAACCGGCTGTGTCCGCCTCAGGATCATCGCTGATCAGGACATCGCCTTCCAGCATTAAACGCTCGATGCGACGTGCATAGCGGATCACTTCTGGCCGGAAGCTGGATTCAGGGCTCAAGTAGAAGAAAGTGGATTTGCGTGAGCCGTCAAGGCCTTCCAGCCATTGGCCCTCGGAGCCGAGCCTTTTCAGGCCGTCGAGAAGGCGCGGGTGTGACCTGCACCTGCTCTCCAGAAGGTCCCAGAGCGATCCTTCACGGATGCACTGCTTGACCAGCTTCATCTCCTGCAAGGAGACGTAGAGATTATGCATGGCTAAGAGCTTGATCCTCTGCTGGCTCTCCATCAGCTCTTTTTGGTCATGCTCCTGGCAGACAGGGCAGGAACAGGGGAGGTAATGCATCTCCTCCAGTTTCCAGGTTCCCCGAACCGTCAAATACCGCCCCTGACGGGCGTAGAGCGCATACGCCGCCGAGTCGAAAAGATCGCAGCCCATGGCCGAAGCCAAGGCGAAGATCATGGGGTGGCCGGCGCCGAACAGATGCACGGGCGCGCCGGAACCAAGACCCTTCTTGGCAGCCGTCACCACCTCCACCAGTTCTCTGAATCTGTAGGATTCCATGAGGGGCACTACACCTCCCACAGGATATACGTCAAAGCTCAAATCTTTCAGGAATCCGGCTGCTTTTTCTCTCAGATCCGGGTAAGTTGAGCCCTGGATGGGACCAGCCAAAAGAGAGGATCTATCCAAGGCAGCGGCCTCTATTAGTCTTTCCTCCGTCAGACGAAGCTCCGATTCGGCTTGCTCCCTGGAAACATCGGGTGGCGTGGGTATATCGAGAGGCACACAGATGTCCGATTGAATGTTGAACTGAAAATTCAGGATTTGCAGGGGCAAAACTTCGATATCTCCATAAACGGAGAGTTGAAAGGCACCCGAGTCGGTCATGATCGGGCCCTGAAAGCCTATGAGCTTATGCAGCCCCTTCTCCAACGCCTGGTCCCTAAGTTTAGGATCCTGGTGAATAATGTAGCTATTGGTTATGATCATATTAGCGCCCATCCGAACTATCTCGGAAGCTGGGATGAGCTGGAGATGAGGATTTATCACAGGCATCAAGACAGGGGTCTCGATGACGCCATGTGGAGTGGAAAGCCGGCCGATCCTTCCGGCCAGATCTTTTTGCAGTATCTCGAAGCGGTCCGGCATGGGCATCCCTTCACTGATAAGGCATAAATAGGTTGGGACAGATCTCCTGGAGAGGATAAAAAACTGAATATAAAGGGATGTATTAAAAATGAAAAAAGTACTAGCTTTAGTAGCACTGATTTGTCTTCTGGGTGTTGCCGCTGCCCAAACCATGTTCACCGGCGAGGGTTACAGTTCCAGCCAACTGGCATTCTACAACTCCCCCACCACGTCGGCCTTTGAGCCCAACGTCGAGAAGTATTGGGGATCTTATATCGCAGGGGCACAAAACACTACCACAAGCAGCACAATGTCCGACATAGCCATCTGGATGAACACCTTCCCTCTGAATTTCAACACGCCTGTCAAGGTCGACAGCTCCAGCTTTGCGACCAACGTGGCTGCTCCGAAGCTCAGCGCATCTGAGATGAACAGCCAGTTTCTGACGAGAAACGTAAACAGCAAGTTCAGCATCAATGAGGTTCAGTCGAATATGCCCGCTGGGGGCAGTCTCTCCGTCTCCAACAGCGCCGAAGTTCCCACCAAGGATGCAGCGGGCCAGGTAATCTCGCAGGGAATCGTATCCCTCTTCGACGTCTGAAGGGCGATGTCCAAAAGATAAGATTTAAGATCCTTTGAAAAAATATGCTTTGCCCACAGTGGCAGAACTACTATCTTTTTTCCCCTGCACCGTGTAGGGCAAAAGTCCTCCTGCCAGAAGAATCTCTCTTTGACGTTGGGAAAGGCTCATTCTCAAGCTTATCTTCTGGCCTCCGATGAAGGCCTCAATGAGGTCATCGCCCCGTTGCAGAGCCGTGCGAATGCCAGGTATCCTGACCTCTGCACCCGCAGTTAAAGAATCGTAGTCCGACTCATGGGCGAAGCTGAAGGGAACTATGCCGAAATTGACGAGATTGGCCGCATGAATTCGTTCAATGGATTTGGCGATGACAGCCTTCACGCCCAAGTACATGGGACAGAGGGCGGCATGCTCCCGAGACGAGCCTTGGCCGTAGCTCAATCCTGCAACGATGATATTGTGGATGCCTTTATCTCTTAGAGCTGCGGCTCTGCGACTGAACCCTTCGTCCAGCGGCTCGAAGACGAATTCGGAGTACTTGGGAACGTTTGACCTATACTTGAGCCGGGAGCCAGCGGGCATGATGTGATCCGTGGTTACTAGATCTCCTACCTTGATGGTTACCGTGCCCGCAATCTCGATCGGCATTGGTCCGTTGACGGGAGGCTCTCCGATGTTTGGGCCACGAATTATCTTTATCGCAGGTCGCGCCTTTGGCGACAGGGGTGGAATGATCATACTGTCATCGATCTCGAAATGATCCGGCATCTCAATTTTGGGAAAGTCCATATTCATGTCCCTGGGGTCCATCAGCTTTCCTGTGAGTGCAGCCGCAGCAGCGACCACAGGGCTTGTGAGATAGACGTTAGCGCTCGGTGTACCTGAGCGCCCGCGGAAGTTGCGATTGCTGGTGCGTACCGATACGGAGTCTGTGTGCGGTGAGAGACTGTTGCCGATACAGAAGCCACAGGCAGACTCCAGAATCCTGGCTCCAAAGGAGATGAGATCGCTCAATGCTCCGTTCCTGGCGATGGTGTTCAGCACCTGTCGTGAGCCAGGGGCGATGCCCAAGGATACGCCAGCGGGAAGATGCTTGTCTTTCACCATTCTCGCCACGGTCATGAGGTCAACATAAGAGGAGTTGGTGCAGGAGCCTATCATAACCTGATCCACTGGAAGATTGATGTCTTTGACCGCCTTTATGTTGCCAGGGCTGTGGGGTGCAGCTGCGAGGGGCTCGATCCCGGATAGATCGATATCAATGGTGCGGTCATAGCTCGCATCCTTATCCGCTGCCAGAGGAACCCATTGGTCGCCCCGGCCCTGAGCGTCCAGGAACCTCTTGGTCTGAAGATCGCTAGGAAAGATGGAGGTGGTTACCCCTGTCTCGGCGCCCATGTTGGTAATGGTTGCTCTTTCCGGCACAGTGAGCTTCTCAATGCCATCGCCGGTGTATTCGCAGACATATGCCACATTTCCTTTCGTGGTCAGAATCTGCAAAATCTTGAGGACTACATCTTTGGCTGTTACCCAGGGCTGGAGTTCGCCCGTGATGTGGACATCGATCACACTGGGAGCGGTCAGGTAATAAGCGCCGCCGCCCAAGGCCACGGCCACGTCAAGGCCGCCTGCACCTATGGCGATGGAGCCAACGCCCCCTGCCGTGGGAGTGTGGCTGTCTGAGCCGAGCAAGGTCTTGCCTGGGCGCGCAAATCTCTCCAGATGAACCTGGTGGCATATTCCGTTTCCGGGCCGGGAAAAATAAATTCCGTATCTCTTCGCGATGGATTCCAAGTAGGCGTGGTCGTCTGCATTTTCGAAGCCCACCTGAATGGTGTTATGATCTACGTAGCTCACAGACAGGTCAGTAGCGATATCGGAAAGCCCCATGGACTCGAATTGGAGATAGGCCATAGTGCCCGTCGCGTCCTGGGTGAGTGTCTGGTCAATCTTTATGCCGATCTCCTTTCCCGGCTCATAGGTGCCGTTTACGAGGTGTTCTCTCAGGATCTTCTCAGTCAAGGTGTAACCCATAAAAGACCTCCAGAAGACATCTTAATCTTGAGCGGTAGGAGATGATGATATTAATACTCGACGATCCCATGGCCCTCTGCGTTTGTTTCCTAGGCCCAAGGCCATCAAAAAGATTATATACCTGGGAGTTATTGATTGGGTTCGGCCTTCCCGCAAGGGCGAAGCGATAGGCTCTGTAGATATTGATTATAGGGTCATTGCGTCGATCGGTTGATAAAGCCTGAAACGCTGCATTCCCATGATTTCAAGAAGGGTGAATGCGGAAAGATATAAATATAAGGGCCATTAACCTGAATGGGCCGCTTAGGCGTCGCAGAAAAGAAGGCTGCGATCCTGATAAGAAGGATGAAGGATCGAGTTCCAGTCTGCGGCATAAGAAAGAAGTGGAGACGCGAGGTTTTTCGT
>CAZPUO010000107.1:0-9026 GCA_964589745.1 uncultured Methanotrichaceae archaeon | reverse complement strand
ACGTTTTCTTGGGGGAGATGTTTGGTATAAAAAGTTAGGTTCCTAACTATAATTAAAGAGCCAACAGATGTGTGTATCGGAATTGGAAGCATAATCGGTCTGTTTTGGAAGCCATTACTCTAACATTTAACGATACTCGGCCCCCCCATTGCATACTAATCGTACTGAGGCAGAGACGGTTTTCCAACAGAAAAGCTTCGTGCACTGTGATGAGTCGCATTGGATATGCCTAAAGCTGGCATGTTTTCAAGGGGATACCACAAGCACATTGGTGGCGCTCTGCCTGGCCAAGCGGAGGGCGTTTGAACCTATAAGCGAACTAGGCTCACGGTGCAGTCCCCATCGCCCCAGCACGATGAGACCCGCATCATGGCGCAAAGCATATTCCTGGACCCGGTGGCAGGCCTTGCCTGCCAGAACCTCCTTGTGATCTTTCCGCCTAGCTTGAGAACGCCCTTTTCCAGCTCATTCCGGTAGAGCGTTTCCAGCCCTTCATCAATGATCTCATCGTGGATCCTCTTCTGAGAGGGAAGGTCAAACCCTTCCTTGGCCTTTACAGGCAAGGAAGACGCTATGCGTTTGAACACCTCAGTGTGAAAGAAAGGATCGTAGGCTGATACCGCGTTTAACTTAGCGCATAGCGATGCAGCGATCGTTGCAGCTTGCTGTAAAGCCAAAAAGCTGATCTCACTTCCGTCCACTGCGACAACCACCGGTCTGCCCTTAAAACACCAGGGCTGTCTCATGAGGAGCACATCTCCACTTTCCGAATATAACAGAAATCGCTCTGCTGTGCTGCCGAGATCCTTTTCCCGGCCATGGCCAAAGGCTCCAAGGATCGTCAGGTCTGGCTGGCTTTGCCTGCAGAGCGTGAGGAGTTGGGAATAATTGCGGCCTTCAAGAGCGATCCCTTGATAGGCTATTCCTTTTTCAAGAGCTTTTTTGGCCAACGGCTCCAAGTATCCCTCGGAGATCGTCCTCAATCCAGTGCGAATCAGTCCGTCATGGGCGGTGCGCAGGCTCTTCAGGCCCTCGCCTTGATAACCGTCGGGAAGGCCGGGCTCCATGTCCTTGAATCTCGCCCTGTGCATATGAGCAGCGTAGACGTGACAGCCTGTTATCTGAGTTTCCTCCCCGCAACCGGCAAGCGATACCGCCGAATCGATGGCCAGTTTCGAGCATTCGGAGCCGTCGACGGCAACGAGTATGTGCTTATACAGATTTATCCCTCAAAGGACTGGATCGCAAAGCTTAGAGCTGTGAGGAGCAGATGTATCCTGGCAGGTGTGATATCCGGCACAAACCTATACCTCCTCGGCTTCCTCGGGATGCTCTGCCGTCACCTTGGAAACAAACCAGAAAACGATTATGGTAAAAGCCAAAATCACTGCCCAAACAGCGAAGATGTTCCATAAGGAAATGGGTGTGGGATAATCTTGGCCTCCTGGAACCGGTATCACGTTGTTGACCAGCCATGGAGATCTGGCCGACTCTCTCACAAAGCCCATGGTTATCACAATCCACATGCCCAGGATTCCCGCAAATATGCCTGAAATCCTGGCCGTATTGGGGAGGTTGCCCCAATCATCATCTTTGATATCGCCGAGGGTGAAGATGTCTATCATCAGCACCATTGATCCTATTGCTATCATCACCACCAGAGCCATGTATTTGTAGATCATCAGGCCGAGGGGATTGATCCAGGCCTGAGGGTCAGATCTGTAAGTGGCGCCAAGCCATGATGGGCTGACCAGAACGATGGCGGATATGGCTGCACCTACCAGAAAGACCCTCAATAAGGCATACACCACTCGACTCTCATACATCGTAAGAATTCTTTCTCTTCGATCAATGAAATAGATCAGAACCGTAAGTACCAGTGAAGAAAACAGAGCCATCATTAATAGCATCTCCCATGCCCTCGGGCCGTGCATTATCATGATGAAGCTCTCGGGCTGACTTTGCTGGATGGCAAGCATGTACATCAATCCCAGCCCCGGCTGAGCGATCAGGCCGAGCAGTCCCCAGGAAAGCCCATAAGACCCGACCCAATCCCAGTATCTCTTTGAAGCAACGTCTTTTCGGTCCATGAAATGGAACATCGCCAGGGCCGTAACAATAAATCCAAAGAACGAAAGAGCAGCGGCCAGCCTGTGAAACTGCAGGAACCAAAGGCCAGGGTTGTTCCACCAGCCTAGCAGATCCCCCCAGGGCATGGTAAGGATGCCTGTTTCGCTCCAATTGATGTCGTTGCCTGGCGTCAGCATTCCACCTGCCATGGTGTTGATCAGGAGGGTTTGGAAAAATACGTCTATGGCATAGCTAAATCCCAGAATCTGATGCCAGAAATTGCTGATCTTGCCCCAGGAAAACCAGTAGGTATAGAGAAAGAAGATCTCGAAAGCAAAGGTCAAGGCCTCAAGAAAGAGAGGCCACCAGTAGATATGGAACATATTCTCTGAAAAAACAGGAAATAGAGAGATGAAAAAAAGAACTCCACCGACAGCAAAGGTCGCTCCAGCGCTGAACAGGATGACGTTAAACAGGGTAATGGATCGTGCTAACCTGTTAAAGCGAGGTTTGCGAGACTTCAGATAAAGAGATTCGGTGAGTACTGCTACCCATGATCCGCCGAGGTGCAGGTTTGCAAATAGAACGTGAGTCAGCATGACCAGGGCGATGAATATGGAGCGCCCCTGGCTTCCCAGATCAACCTCCTGTATGGGTATCTGCTCCTGGTAGACATCCTTTGCGCCCTGCAGCCCCTCTGCCTGTAAATGAGTCGAAGAGGTCAGTCCTCCCTGTTGAGGGACTATGTAAAGCGTGATAATGACCAGGAAGACTGCCAACGCCAGCACCAGAGTCGATATTTTTATCATCCGAACCACGCCTATCGATTGTTATTTCTCTTTCAGATTCATTCCACAATGAGCTGTCCTTTCATGGTCGTAGGGTGAATATCGCACCGGAAGAAGTAGGTTCCAGACTGGCTGGGTGCCATGAAAGTGTAGGTGATCTTTGCCGGGCCATCAATTATCTTTCCCTGGAATATGGTCTTCTCTGCAGCCTCCGTATCGTAAACAGCGAAGTTATGAGGGACGCCGCTGTCACGATTATCGAAATTCACTGTGACTGAAGCTCCAACGGGTATCGTTATCGTATTCTTATCGAAGGCAATATTTTCCGCAGTCAGATTCACCGCAACGCTCTTTTGGCCGACCGGAGAATTATTCCCGGTGCTTATGTTTGCTGATGAGGTCGAACCAGCCATGCTCATCACCGACTGGCTTTGGGGAGCAGGACTTGCCTTGGGCCCTGAGAGTTCATCGGAGGATACAACATAGAAATCCCCGGTCATGACTTTGGGGTGGACATCGCACCTGAAGAAATATATGCCGACGTCGACTGGAGCATCAAAGCTGTAGGTTATTTTTGCAGGGCCCACGATGATCTGTCCCTGAAAGATGTCGGTCGTGGCTTCCGAACCCGTGTACACCGCGAAATTGTGAGGTACGCCCACATCCAGGTTGACGAAGTTGATGAAAACCTCCGATCCGGCGATGACGGTGATTTTGTTCTTATCAAAGCTCATATCCTTGGCCAGGAGGTCTACTATCACCTTCGTGGAGGGCTGCGGGGATGTTGTCGATACAGGAACGATAGCCGTGCTTGCGCTCAATGGATCGGTGACTCCCACCTTTGATGAATCTACGTTGGCTGGTGCGGCCTCTGAAACTGGATTCGCCACGACAACCTGAGCGGTCATGTTGGGATGAATTGTGCAATAGTAGGCGTATTTACCGGGATCCTGGAAAATGTAGCTGTAATTTTCGCCAGGTTCAATGACGCCTGAATCGAATTTTCCGATACTACTGGTGACGGTGTGCGAAACGGGATCAAGATTTCTCCAGATGACGTTAGTCCCAGGCGGGACGGCAATGGAATTGGGATTGTATGTGTATTTCTTGATCTCAACCAACATTGTCTGCCCCTGGGTTGCTGCTTGCATGTTCATCTCTGCTGCAGCTGGTGTTACAGGAGACGCTGTTGGCTGGGCTGCCTGAGCCGATGGCAGTGATGCACCTGCAGATGAGTCGGCTGATTGCACGACGAACTGGCCCTTCATGCTAGTCGGATGCACATCGCAACGGAAGAAGTAAGTTCCAGGCTTTGCAGGAGCCTTAAAGTTATAGACTATTTTTGCCGGACCGGAGATGATTTTGCCCTGGAATATAGCTTGTTGGGCGGCCTCTGTCTCATAAACGGCGAAGTTGTGGGGCACATTCGCGTCCTGGTTGTCGAAGTTCACTGTGACGTTGGCCCCTGCCGGAACGGTGATTGTTCGTTTGTTGAAGGCGATGTTCTTTGCTGTGAGATTGATTATCACATTCGAAGGCTGGAGCACTTGGGCAGGTGAAGCGTTTGAAGCCAGCACTCGGGGGGTTGCCTGCTGAGATGCGTTCGTCGAGTGTGGAGCAGATGGCTGTGATGCACCCACGGATGTGCTCGCAGGTACGACAACGAACTGGCCGTTCATGAGGGTCGGGTGCACATCGCAACGGAAGAAGTAAGTTCCAGGCTGGGCAGGTGCCTTGAAGTTATAGGTTGTCTGCGCCGGACCTGAGATGATTTTGCCCTGGAATATGGTTTTTTGGGCCGCCCCTGTGTCATAAACGGCGAAGTTGTGGGGCACACTTGCGTCCTGGTTGTCGAAGTTCACTGTGACGTTAGTTCCTGCCGTAACCGTGATGACGCTCAAATTGAAGGCGATATTTTTGGCCATCAAATTTATGGTCGATGATGGCTGCGTATAGCCACTCGCACTCGATCCTGCAGGCGTAGCTCCCGGGCTAGGTGCAGGTCTCGCAGCTGGCACAATAATCTCTCCCTGCATTGCAGGATTGTTCTTGGAGTAATAATAATAAGTTCCAGGTTCAAGGAAAGTGTACCTGAACTCGTAGCCCTCTGCCAGATCCCCTGAGTCGAAAGAACCGTCTTTTGCAGTCACCGTCTCTACGGTGCCATTGTGGTTGTTCCAGGTCACAGTGGTTCCCTTATCGACCGTAAGAGAGTCAGGCTGGAAGGAGGCATTTCGAAGCTCCACATTTTCTGGCCCTGGACCCTGGCTCAGACATCCGCATAAGGATACAAGTATCGTTATTGCCAGAAATATTCCCAACTTCCCCATTTTCTATTATCTCCCCTCTGCCGCCTTCGTTGATATTAATAATAATCTATTTTCCGATAATAATCTATTCACCGATGGATTAAATAAGTTTGTAATGTATTGGCATGATACAAAAGGAGGTTTCCTGAGCGGCAGCTGAGCTTTTATCCGCCCAGGAAATAAATCATTTTCAAGTTATTTGCCGGAAATCCCTAGCCTGCGAGATAGTAATCTTCATAGGGTCGCTTCATCCGGCCTTGTCGGTCCACCTTCTTTGGCATCTCCCTCTTGCATCCGGAATACCCTCTTGAGCAGTAGCGGCATGCCTGTTTCCAGTTAAGGACCGCCAGGGTCGGCTGCTGTGCAAATAAATCCGGTGATATTGGGAATGCCTGCAAAAAGAAGTTGTCCTGAGCGGCGCCTGCATTTACCGCCCAGGAAACACATCATTTCCATTCATTTGCCTGGCAGCCCGAAGGCGATAATGTATCCTCCCTGGTTGGACGCAATCTCAGCAGGGCTGCCCGTAGGCACCAGAAGGTAGCCATTTCCTATTGAGGGCCCACCAATGCCTATCGGCGCTCCCACGTTGAACTCCCATAGCTCCTTGCCTGTATCCTTGTCCAGGGCCATGATTATGCCCGACGATATCAGAGGAGCGTTGGTGGCTGCAGCGAACTCATTATGTTCATAGGGCTTGCCGGTCGCTGTGACATGTCCCGAGAACACTAGGCCGTTGGTCACGATGGGCGAGCACCAGGTGGGGAAATCTGTCTTTGTCTCCCATTTGATCTTGCCGGTCTTCAGGTCGAGGGCTGCCACAGAACCGTTTCCTATGCCGTTGGGCATAGCGTCAAAAGCGGGAGCTGTGCGGTCCGGGTTTATGTAGTAGATGACACCGGTGTTGGCAACTGCCAGGTAAACGTTGTTTGCATCAACGGCGGAGAACGACTCGATTCCGTTCTGGGTTCCTGGCCATACCACGCCGCTGCCGTTTTGCGCCGGCTGAGCCCAGCCTCTGTACATTACACCCAGAGCATTCCACCAGATCGGCTTTCCAGTGGAGGCGTTCATGGCCATGACGTCCCCGTGTTTATCGTGGCCTATGACCACCTTCTGCATGGTACCGTTTATGTTCACGGTCACAATGTTGGCACCAAAGTCAGGGTCCCAGTCGTGAGTGTCGGGAACCGTGAGGTTGAGCGGCTTGAGCATGATTCCGCCATCGGCGATGAAGGGCGTGTACCAAAGAATCTTGCCGTCGGTCAGGTTAACAGCTATCACGTGGAAGGCGTAGAGGTTTGGTGATGGCCTGGTTTGGGCTGAGAAGTCGGGTGCAGCATTCCCGCAGGGTACGTAGATGATGCCGGTCTCATTGTCAATGGCACCACCTGTCCAGGGGGTGGCTCCTCCATTCATTGTTGTGTTGTTGCCCTCGACCCATGCACCCACGGCCGTAAAAGTCCTCCAGAGCTGCTTCCCATCTTTCTTATCTAGGGCAGCCAGGAAACCTCTGGCGGGGAACCCGAAGGGTGGGGAATCTCCCAGGGAGTTGCCGACTATGACGGAATCCCTCCATATCATCACGGGCGACTGTATTCTGTAAGACCCTGATTGGATCTCCAGCTCAGTGAGCAGAGGCTCGGATTCCCAGATCTTGGAGCCATCGCTGGCATTAAGGGCTACTACGGTTGCATTTGGCCCTGTATCTGCGTAAACAATGCCATTCTCATAGATCATACCGTGGGCATTGGTTGCCCTGGGAATCGACCCTGCGACGGTGACATTTGGGTCAAATTTCCACAGGTTCATGCCCGTCTTCAGGTCCATGGCTATGACCTGCATGGCATTGTTTTGGGCGAAGGCCTTATCTCCTACGATCAGGGGCGAATTTTCAACTGGGTATCCTGTATTCAATACCCATTTGACCTGGAGCTGATTCACGTTGCTTTTCCCTATAGCTGTCTGTGGGCTGTTTCGACTCATGACATTATCGTGGTTGACAGCAGGCCAGTCCTGGGCAGCTGCAGCAGATAAGGTCAGTACTGTCAATACAAACAGCAAGAATTTTTTCATTAATTTCACCTTGCCTTAATTTGAGATGCCATTCACAAAGTTCAATATGAGTTCAGTAATTAGCATCCTGGAGAATTGCAGGCATGCTGGACTGATGAAATTTTTTAGTTTTTGCCATGGGTTATCGTGCAACGGCATCTTATAATTAATATGAAGGTCTTACGTTATATAATTGAGCTAATCATATTTGTAGTAGTAGTATTATCCTTAATCGCCATACCCCTTTCAAGTTTAATTCTATTTGGATCATGGTTGAGTAAACAAGCGCCAGTTGAAATCCCCCACGGGCCAGGGTTTCTGTTGCTAGGATGGGTGCAGTATCACGGGGTTGTTCCTGATGCAGCCCGGATCATCCGCAAGAAAGTTTGAGTTGTAATAGTAGGCTCTCGCCCTGCAGCCGCCACAAAAATTCCTGTAAGAACAATCTCTACATTTGCCGGTGAAGTTGTCTCTGTCCCTCAGCAGTTTCATCTCCTCGCTCTCCTCCCAGATATTTCTGAATGAACTTTGTCTCACATTTCCTACAGAGATGGGCATGAAGACGCAGGGCACTACAGTTCCGTCTGGCTCGATTCCGGCATAAATCCTTCCTGCGCCGCAGCCCCCTACGAACTCTGCCAGGGTCTTGGCCGCAAAGGCCCCGCCAGCGTAAAAATGAGCTGGAGAGACTGGCCCTCCATCCACCAGCAGACATATCCTCGCATACTGAGGCGCGGTGGAAAGAACCTCTATCCGTCTGTTCACCATCTCGCGATAGATGATCTTCATAAACTCCTCTCGTTCTTTTGCGGATAGATCTTTCTTCTCGATCTCTGTGGCCCTTCCCACAGGGATAAAGTTAAAGAAGATCACCTTTGTGATTCCGATATCCTCAGCCAGGTCCAGTATATCGCCTATCTCGTCCAGAGTATCCTTGCTCATTAACGTTGCCATTCCCTGCATCATTCCGAGATCAACTGAGTTCTTCAGGGCCTTCACGGCGTGATCCCATGCGCCAGGCAGTCCTCTGAACTCGTCGTGCTTCTTCGGATCAGCGGAATCCACCGAAACTTCGATATATTTTAGACCAAGGTCTCTCGCTTCTTTCAGCTTCCTCGGGTCTGAATAGCTCCATCCATTGGTTGCTGCCGAGGTGAAGATGCCTCTTGAAGACAGATCAGTGATTATCTCTTTGAAATGTGCATGGATTGTGGGCTCGCCTCCGCTCAGGGCAACTGCCGCAACTCCTGCTTTATCCAGCTGATCCACAAGATCGTGCTTCTCCGCAAGATTCAGCTCATTGGATAATGGCTGAGATGCATGCTGGTAGCAATGCTTGCACCTGAAGTTGCAGCTATTGGTGAAGTTCCAAACCACCAGGAAAGGACTTGGCAGCCGCTGGGGCACTGTTATTCCATACCTTGCGATACCTTCCAAAACTGTGCAAATGCCCCGTCTCACGTGCGGATCTCTCAGAACTGCCTCTTTAACCGCCTCTTCGTCGCCTCCGGCCAGCATGATTCCCAACTTCATCAGAAGCTTCACGGCTTGGCTCTGGATTAGGAAGGGAAGGGAGCCATCAAATTCCTCTCCTGCGTACGCTCCCAAGGCCCAGTAAAGTGCTGGAAATCTTTTATTGTCTATCTCATACGGCCGCAAGGAACTTTTCAATAGGGCCCTTGATACAGGATTTCCCAAAACATTTTTGAATGCTTCCAGTGCAGAGGCTATACTGCTATCATTTTTTTTAGTTTCAGTTGAGTAAATATCATCACCCTAGGAAGTTATACATATAGATATATAC
>CAZPUO010000106.1:0-9029 GCA_964589745.1 uncultured Methanotrichaceae archaeon | reverse complement strand
CCCCAACCTGAAGGTTGGGGAATTCGTGACCCTCCGCGCTCCCTAAGTATTAAAATAGATATGCCGGATGTTTTGGAAGAAATCGTTGTTGCAATCTCAAGAGACGGCAGAGATCGATGTGGGACGGGTTTCTACGTATCCGAAGATATGGTTGCAACTTGTTACCATGTGATCGTTCCAGATGGAGGCAGTCTAGGGGAAAAATATTGGATAAAGCATGATGGCTCGAGAGAATGGAGCGAGGCACGACTTATAAAATGCGTCCCCCTTCCAGATGATATTGCAATCCTTCAAACTATAGAACGAAATGATGAGGCTTCCATATCGATATATGGCGTTTTTGATGAAAATGGTGAGGCGAGATTTAAATCAAAGGGGTATGCTGACAACTTGATGAATTTTGGAGCTACCTTGGTGGGTGGAGTGATTCAAGGTTACACTTATTTAGAGGATTATGGAGCAAGCAGACGCCTACAATTGGAAACCCGTGTAGGGGCCATTTATTTGGGAAGAAGTGGATCTCCCGTTTTCTCTTCCGCTCAACAAAAAATCGTCGGAATGATCGATTACCGGAGAGAGAATATGACAAGAGATACAGATTTAGTTACGGCCATTCCAATTGAAAAGATCATTCATTTGGCTAAATCTGCACAACCGATTCATTTCGAAGAAGATCCAAGCGTGCGCAGGCGACGCATCGAAGATCGCATTTATTATAAACAACGTAAACTTATGGAATACGAAGGCGCATTGCTGCTTGAAACTGATTATGAAAAGCGGCAAAAGCTAGAAACTCATATCGGAAATATTAGAACACAAATAGATGATGATAGGACCGAGATTGCAGGGATTGAAGAAGTTGTGTCAAAATCAGCCCATGAGGCACAAGATCAAGATAAAAAATCAAGAGACTAAGTTATGGAAAAGAACTCGATTAAATTCCAAGGGGATCTTAAATCATTCCAAGAGCGTCTCGACATATCAAAAGAGTTAGATGATAAAAGAGGCATGGCTACAGCCCTTCATGAAATTGGAGCGCTTTACTATCATCAAGGAAATTATAAAGAAGCAGTTAAATTTTATCGGGAGAGCCTAGAAATTGATAGGAAGATCCTAGGGAACAATCATCCTACTGTTGCGACGGATCTCAATGATCTTGGCTTAGTTCTACAAGATCTAGGCAGATTCGAGGAAGCCAAAAGCTGCATCGAGGAGGCACTGAAGATTGACAAGGGTGTATATGGCTCAATGCATCCGATTGTTGCTAAAGACCTCACCGATCTTGGCTTAGTTCTACAAGATCTAGGCAGATTCGAGGAAGCCAAAAGCTACATCGAAAAGGCACTTGAGATTGACGAGTCAATGAATCCTGATAGTCCAAATATGGCCAGAGATCTTAATGGTCTCGGTTTAGTCTTGAAGTCTTTTGGTGACATGCATGGCGCTAAGAAGAATTTCGAATTGGCTTTGGCCATATTTAAACATGTTTCCGTCCTCGATGGCAAATATGAGGCAGAAGTAGCCAAGGGGGCAAATAACCTCGGCCTGGTCCTAAGAACGCTAAATGACCTTGAAAGTGCCAAGCAAAACTTAGAGGAGGCACTTAATATAAGTGAGAAATTACTTGGACCTAGTCACCCACAAGTTGCACTTTATGCCAATAACCTTGCTCTGGTGCTACAAGATCAGGGTGACTTCGAAAATGCCTTGATATTCTCTCAACGAGCTCTAAAGATCGATAAGGCCGTTTATGGAACAAATCATCCTAGTGTAGCCACAGATCTCAACAACCTTGGTTTAATCCTTAATGCTCTTAATCATCTAACGGATGCCAAGAGGTGCTTAGAGCAGGCACTTAACATAGGTGAGAAGGTATTTGGACCTAACCACCCTCAAGTCGCAATATACCTCAATGGCCTTGGTTTGGTTTTACTGAAAATGAGAGATCTGCCAAAAGCAAAAGAGCTATTTGAAAGAGCGCTGGATATCGACAAGCGAGTGTACAGTTCTGACAATATTATCATTGCCACTATTCTATATAATCTTGGTCTAGTCCTGCAAGGCGAAGGGAATGTCGAAGGAGCCAAGGAAAAATTTGAGAACACTCTGCAGATATTTCAGGAATACCTAGGAAAGGACCATCCTTCTACAATTAAAATACGTGAAAATCTTATGTCACTCAGCCCCGCTATTTCGCCCGGTGGACCCTAGGCCCGACTGTTGAGATGCATATCCCAATTAGAAAATCGCTATATTGTCGGCATATGCAACAGAAGTGCCTCCATGCTCATACTCCAAACTGCGGTATGCTTGACAAGTAGCTCTGCGTACATCCTCCTGGTCAACATGAAAGTGGATATCTATAGCCGCCTTAATGGCGTCTCCCTGGAGCCATTGTGCATCCTAATGGCGCATGCCCGTTCGCAAGACTTGCGAACCAATGCCCGCAGCAATGGGCTGAAAAATAATCTTCCATCTTTTTCGAGACTGGATCAAGCAATCCGTCCCGGATAGCCACGTCCCAAAGACAGAAGCTGAACGAGGCAAACCGAAATACCCGCATCGAAGAAAATTAAGATATAGCCCCAGGCATTATGAGCTTCTCATGCGCGTTGGCATCGTGATCTCTGACCCTACGGATTGGACTGCCCAGGCCCTCAAGGTGTCTTTTATTAGAAGAGGCGCTCGTACCTTCTTCCTGAACTTCTCAGAGCTGGCGGCTTTCATAAACGAAGACATTCATTTTCAAAGCGACGACTTGGATCTCTCCAGCCTCGGTTGCCTGATAGTACGTGATCTGGGCCGGAAGGGTGCGCACGATGTCGCCTTCCGCTTCGAGGCTCTTCGCTCCCTAGAGCGTTCAGGCATTCCTGTCATAAATCCGCCGGAGGCCATCGCCCTGGCGGCGAACAAATTCGCTACCACTCTGGCCCTGCAGCGCACCGGAGTGCCCACTCCCAGGACCACCGTTACCACCAGCCCTAAGGCGGCATTGAAAGCCCTCCAAAAATATGGAAAAGCCGTCTCCAAGCCTCTCTTCGGGTACAAGGGCAAGGACATATTTTTGCTAACAGAAGGGGATGAAGAAAAGCTTATCCAGTTAATGGAAAAGCAGGGACTGGTCTATCTCCAGCAGTTCATCGAAAACGAAAGACCAAGGGACATTCGTGCTTTTGTGGTTGATGGAAAGGTTTTGGGAGCCATCTTTCGGGTTGCTCCGCCGGGCCAGTGGATCAGCAACCTGGCTCGCGGCGGCCGCGCCGATCCTTGCCCGCTGACCATCGAGCTGGAAGACCTGGCAATACTAGCCTGCAACGCCGTCGGCGCGGTCTACTGCGGCGTAGACCTCCTGGAGACCTCCGAAGGCCTGAAAGTCATAGAGGTAAACGGCACTCCTTCAGGAAGAGGCATCTATGAAGCCCTGGGGGTGGACGTGACGGAAGCGATAGCCGACCACGCCGCGAAGCGCTATGCCTGAAGCTGGAGACAGATGATCGATTTCCCCTTTAGGAAGATGAAGCTAAATTGCATCAAAATTGTTATCTACGTGGCCGCTAACCCTAGAGGCCATGTTCACGATACTCACCGGTGCGCAGTTTGGAGATGAGGGCAAGGGCAAGATAATAGATCTGCTGGCCGAAAATTATGATATCGTCGTGCGCTTCCAGGGCGGAGACAACGCGGGCCATACCGTCGTTGTGGGCGGCAAGAAATACAAGCTCCACCTGGTTCCCAGCGGGGCTATCTTAGGCCGGAGGCTGCTCATCGGTCCCGGTGTGGTGCTGAACCCGCGTGTTCTCTGGGACGAGATCCAGGCTCTCGAATCCGAGGGCATAAAGCTCGATTTGGGCATTGACGCCAAAACGAGCATCATCATGCCTTACCACATTGAGCTGGACAGCCTGCGGGAGAAGGCCAGAACCGAGAAGATTGGCACTACCAACCGCGGCATTGGATTTGCCTACGTGGACAAGATCGCCCGTGAAGAGGTTCAGATGGAGGACCTCACCGACCCGGCCTTGCTGGAGGAGAAGCTGGCAGAGATCGGGCCGTCCAAGGAGAAGGCCATCGCAGACCTGGGCGGCGATCCCACTGTGGTCAGATACGCGCCGTTCATCGATGAATATCTGGAGATAGGAAAGCATTTGAAGAACAGGGTGACGGATGTCTCAAGGGATATAAATATCGCCCTGGTCGAGGACAAGAGCGTCCTGGCCGAGGGTGCTCAAGGAGCATTCCTGGATGTCATTCACGGCACGCAGAAGTTCGTCACCTCCAGCTTCACCACCGCCGGGAGCGCCTGCGCAAACCTAGGGATTGGGCCGGTCATGGTAGACAATGTCGTGGGAGTTGTGAAGGCCTACATCACCCGCGTTGGGGAAGGTCCCATGCCTACAGAGCTGAAAGGAGAGCTGGGCGATAAGATGCGGGAAACGGGGAAAGAGTACGGCACGACCACCGGCAGGCCTCGCAGATGCGGCTGGTTTGACGCCGTGCTGGGGCTGAAGTCCGTCTACCTGAATGGCTACACCGAACTGGCTTTGACCAAGCTTGACGTCCTCACGGGCCTCGATCCCATAAAGATCTGCGTGGGCTACGATCTTGAGGGGGAAACCATCGGCTATCCTCCGGAGAGTACATCGCAGCTCGCCAAATGCAAGCCCCTCTACGATGACATGCCAGGCTGGACCGAAGACATCTCCGCAGCACTGGAGTATGAGGATCTGCCCGAAAATGCGCGGGCCTATGTTGAACGGCTGGAGGATCTACTGGGTGTGGAAATTTCTGCAGTTTCTGTGGGACCGGGAAGGGAGCAGACCATCTTTCGAGAAGAGGCTGAGCAGTAAGTATTAACATCTCAGGGCATGAGCCGGACTGCGGTTACGGCCCATGCTTTTTTGTCTATCGCAGGTATTGAAACCAAACCCCAGTTTTCCGCTGCGGTTCAGGCGATATCGGTCACTTCGAATTTAAATTTATATTTCTTCTGCCTGTGATCTGGGTTAAAAAATTATTTATTCTCATAATCGCATATCAAGAATAGCTCCAAAGTAATGGGGGTTAGAATTACGAAAAAAATTTTGATATTTGTGCTGCTGACCTTGTTGATAATTTCCATCTTTCCGGCCCAGGGTCAGCCCAATAAGCAGCTAGAGCTCAATCTTGGAGGAGCCCAATTAACACCGATAGGAGATCAATCCAGCTCAACGAACGGGGCCGGGCAGTCAGCATCCTGGAGCGGGGAGCCCCTGAGCGGGCAGGCATCATCGATCGGAGTGGCGTCTCAGGAAATGCCCAGGAGTGTAACGCCGCAGTTGAACATCAATCCCATCCTGAACCAGAGCGCTGGCCAGAGCCAGAGTGCCGTCCTTCAATACTCTCAATATTTCCGATCCACATCGAACACTCCGAGCAATCCGATCACCGCTCCGGCAAAATTCAATTTGCAGGGACAGGAGCCATCTATGCTCTACTTCGGCTCATCCCAGAAGGCCATCCCGTACTCGCAATATCAGACATATGCTCTGACTACAGGATCAAACTCCCTCTGGATCCAGGGAACATCGAGCTGGACTCAGTACGCCATGGTTCCTTTCGGCTCCAGCCTCTCGTTGATTGGGACGTCTTCGACCGGCGGGTATGGTTACCTCTACGAGGTATATCCCGACGGCACACTGAAACTGAACAGCTACTACTTCTATCCCTACAACCAGATAGGATTCTACGCCGATAAGGTAGGTCAGCATCTATTGTTCTTTAACATAAACGGTCAGCCCAGCAACATAATTGTAATAGATGTAGCACAGTATCAGCCGCCGTCGCCTCCGCCTATTTACAATTATGCGGCAGTCACCGTCAGCTCAAGCTGGCTGAGAGGATACGATGTGTTCGTGGATGGCGGCTACCAGGCGACAGAGGGAACTACCGGAGAACCAGCTGGCGAGGTTACGGTTGACGTGACCGGCAACCAGTATCACACCATAGCCGTCAGCGGTAGCGGATTCTCGTTCTCGGACTACAAGTACTTCAATGCTGGATGGGCTTACACGCTGAATGTGTAGGCCTAATTTTTATATTTTAATAATACATCGCAGTTTGGCTTTATTACGAGAGAGAAGCCAGCAATAATAGCTCGAACCAGCTCTCGATGCGATACATCATGCAAATGCCAAAAATAGACAGTTTTAAGAATATAGAATTCAAATAAAGCATTATGGAAGAAAAATCTTTGTATGAACGACTCGGTGGAGTCTTTGCCATAGCCGCCGTCGTAAACCGTTTCAGCGACGAGGTTGTGAAAAATCCGAAGGTTGGCCAAACTTCACAAAATCCCGACCTTAAGGAATGGCACACGAAAAAGTTGGATAGATTACCCGGTCTTAAGTTCATGCGAACTCTGTGGGTCGTTGCGGCAGCAGGCGGACCGCTACAATATACAGGCACAAAGCCCGGACAAAGCCAATTGGGCCTCGAAAAAGCCCATTGGGACTTACATATCTCGCCCGAAGAGTTCGACGAGGTCGCAGCAGAACTCGCACGCACTCTCGATTTCTACGGTGTTCCAGAACGGGAAAAGGGGGAGGTCTTGGCTGCCTTTGCAGCACATAAGGGCGAGGTAAATGCTGGTTATTTCGCAGCCAAGTCAATGAAACGCTGAAAATCGCCAGGGATTGCACCAAATTATCGCTGTGGCGATCAGCAATCAGGCATGGAAATGAAAATTATCTCCGGCGATATGATCCGCTCCATGCACATTTTTCAACCTTTAAAATCACTAAAAATGGCACTTTGTTCTGAAATGTTTTTTGACGAGCAAAATTTTATCGCATTTGATTATTTTCCCTTGAAAGTCGTGCCAGCAGAGATCACTTTCCGCCTTCGGACATTAGTCTCTGTCCTTTTCCGAGCAATGAGGAGCTTCAAATGAATGCCCGCAGATCGATGCGGGAAGCGCCATCACATTTTTCATTTTGATTTTTAAAATTAATCACTTGGCTCATGCTTTTTATCGTTCTCCTGTTTCTGCCAGTGACTTCTGGTAGGCTTTCCAACCAGGACACCATCCGGTGTGCCAGCGCCAGACTCTGGAGATGATGGAACGAGGATGCCTGTCGGAATACTTTCTTAGAGGGCAGGTCTCGCACGCAAACTTCTTTTCAGCCATAATCCTTGACTTGTCGCGTTTTCTATAAGATTCTACTCATGCTAGGAGTTTTGGCTCATCAAATAACAACTTACGAATGCCTGTTGGGCCGAAGTAATCGGATCACAGGGATTTTCCCAGCTCGTACGCCCTCTTCAATTCCTCCGGGCTCTCTTCGATTTCACCCCGCTCGTAGGCCTTCGCCAGAATGCTCCCTGCCATTTCCATGCCAAGGTAATCAAAGGACATTCGGAACATCTCCATCAGGGGTCCGCAGCATCCCGGCCCTTCCTCGGATGGCACCACAACTGCTCCCTTCTTGCCTTTCATCTTCCCGTTGGCGATGAAAGGCCGCAGCCTGTCGATAAGCAGCTTCATCTTCGCGGTGGGACCGTACCAGTAGATGGGCGTCCCAAAGATAATGCAATCCGAATTTTCCAGCTTCGGGTAGATCTCCTTCATCCCGTCATTGAGAGCGCAGGTGTAGCCGCCCTCACTTCGCTTGCAGCGGCGGCAGTCCAGGCAGGGAAGGATATCGTAATCATAGAGACGGAGTCTTTCCACCACATGCCCTTTTGATTCTGCGCCCCGGAGGATCTCGCCAACCAGGATCTCGGTATTGCCGCCGGTCCTCGGGCTGCCCATCAACGCCAGGATCTTCACAAATTTCCCTCTTTTGGAAAATATCTGCTAACTATTGCACTGACATCATATAACCAGGCTTTTCGCTGCTCTGGAGTTCTGTTCATCGCCAGAGTAAGTCTTTTCGGTGAAATGCCGATAAACCGCAAAGGACGAATATGCAGTTCTTCCAACCAGAACCCACGCGGCCATAACCATCCCCTTCATGGAGGGCTTCTTCAAACTGAGCTTCAAAGCGGTTCTTGATCATCTCTTCCACATCCGAGACCCTGACCCTAAAAACCTCTGCCAGGATCTCCTTGGCTGTCTCCAGCTCCAGAACCTTCAGATCCCCCCGAGAAGTATGATTTACCACAACCCTCTTCCGTGGCCTCATTAACAGCTCAGAGACTCCTGCCATAGTAATCCTATCCTACGTATAAGGATAAATAGCTTGGCCGGAAAACAATAACAGAAAACGATATTTACATTATAGAAAGTATGAATAAGATACAAAAAAGAAAATGATGGCGGAACTTTCTAAAAATCCACGTTGATAAGGTCCTGTGGGAGCTGGCCAGCAGAGCCAGAAGGATGAAGTGAAGCGCGTCTAATTCACTGCACTAATGAACAAGAAATTATATATATTATTTCATGCGTTTCCAGATAGATATTAATGGTTTGAGAGAGAAACAATTAAAGGAGTTTCAAGGATGACGGTGATAACAACATGCCTACACATGGAGAGAACGTCCAGATTCTTGAGGAGAGAATTAAAGAGTTGCAGGATAGACTCAGAACATCAGATGAAAAACTAAAGGAGTCTATGGAAAAAAAGCTCAGGATATCTGAGGAGAGGGTTAAGATCTTACATAATAAAATTAGGCAGCTGGATACGCATATCAAGGAGCTAGAGGAAGAGATAGACCTCCTCACAAAATAAATCTCCATTAAGAAACATTCTATCAATTTTAAATACATTTTTATTAAAATATTTATGTAATGCCCTATAACCGACGATCCCTGAGCACGATGAATCCACTGGGCGGGTCCGGAGATCGCATGAAGGCCGTAAGATGGCTGGGCAGACCTTGAAAGTGATTTATGTTTTGGCACACGCAGCGAGGCGACAAAGGTCATTCTTTTATAGTTTTAAGACCTGTATAGTTTAGGTGAAATAGACTATGTTGAAACTTATAAAGAAGATTATAAAAGTCAAACGTTGCGGCGGCGGACCCCGCTGCAAGCAGGCGGGGCATGTTCC
>CAZPUO010000105.1:0-9037 GCA_964589745.1 uncultured Methanotrichaceae archaeon | reverse complement strand
TTTTCCTCAAGGATGTGCCCCTGGTTGAGATTAATCTCCCAAAAAAACGTAATTAATTTGAAGCTGCAACATCAGCTGCTTTTGACTCCTCGGGTCAAGGATCACAGATATATGCTATTGAGACCTTAAAATATTGCAGTTATGTACGCGATCATCGCCTGCGGCGTCTTTGAAAAGGAGATCGAGGCCTTGCGAGATGCGCTTGGCTTCCCGTTTGAAGCGCACTACCTCGGTCCGGGTCTGCATGTGGACTTTGACGATCTCAGATTGGCTTTAGTGGCCGAGCTGGATAAGTGTAAAGGCTGCGAGGGCATAATAGTAGTATACGGCCAGTGCCATCCCAGGATAGAGGACATTCTCAAACCCTATGGTGCTGTCCTTGCCGACTGCCAGAACTGCGTGGACGCATTCATCACCCGCAGGGGCGTGGAGAAGAAGGCCAAAGAGGGCCTTTACTTCTACCTCTCGCCTGGCTGGTTGGACGCCTGGCAAGACATTTTTGACCGGCTGAACTGGGGCCAGTCTGAGGCCAGATTGCAGATGGGCTCCTTTCGGGGCACCGTCTATATGGATACACTGAAGGATGCTGAAAGGCGGGAGGAGGAGCTGATGGAGTTCTTCGATTTCACCAACCTTTCTTTTGAGGTGTTGCCCGTGGACTTGGACCATTTCAAATCTCTAATTGTCAAGGCTAAGGAAAGCTTGGAGGATTGAGCTTGGACGATCTGGACGAGATAAAGAAGAAGAAAATGGAGAAAATGATGAGCGAGATGAACAAGCCCTCAGCACCATCGGTGCAGTTTCCGGACAAACCTATCGTGATAACCGATGATACCATCGACTCGGCCGCGAACCAATATCCTCTCTTGATTTTGGATTGCTGGGCAGAATGGTGTGGGCCTTGCCGTATGATCGGCCCGATCATCGAGGAGATGGCAAAGGAGATGAGCGGAAAAGTCGTCTTTGGAAAGCTGAACGTCGACGAGAATATGCGGACCGCCAACAGACACAGGATCTCGGCCATCCCCACCTTGCTGGTCTTCAAGAACGGCAAGCTGGTAGACAAACTGGTGGGTGCCTATCCTAAGGCCTCGCTTTCTGCAAAAATCCAGAAATACCTCTGAGGGGTGCCTCAGAGGATATCCTTCTCTGCCGATATCCTTCTCTGCGTTAACTCGTCTGATCGCGAAGGATGATATCGCTGACTTGCGTAAGCAAGAGTTCCTAAGTAGTGGGAACAGCGGAAATCCCCAGCCTTTAGGGGGGGCGGTAGTTCATGGAATGCTGCTTGGCGCCTTGATCGCCGGATACGCAGCGATGTTGTAAACCGGTTTGGATGCAAGGTTGCTGGGCATCTGGTACGTGGGCTTGGTCCTTGAGTATTCGCTCACATTGTAGATCGGCTTGAAGATGCTGGTATTATAGCTGATGTTGCTTGTCATTCCCAAACGCTGGCTGGCATTGAAGACCTGCGTGACATTGGAATACGCCTCAGCGTTGTACAGGGCCTTAGAGTCGTACACATCCAGATTGTTTACAGGCTTGGTCTTCTCGAAACCGATACGCAGGACCTTAGTGATCTGAGTGGCATTCTGATTGTCGTCTGCAATCACTGGTACCATGAAGACCAGCAAAGCTAGAATGCAGATCATACAGGCAGTAATTTTTTGCATTAGATCCTCCTTAATGAAATCATTTACGATTATTATTTAATCATATTGATAATTCATTATTTATATCTATTATTTATGTCTTTACATATATTATTTTAGTTATTTGCACTTATAATATTAATGTAATTTAATATCATTCGAATTTCATTAACCCTTATCCACGATCACACGATCGTAGATTTCATCTTTTCCTCCGCATGAGAAGAGTGATCGCTAGCATGGCCGCTGCAGCTTCAGCAACGGGAAGAGGCGATTTCTTCTCGGTGTCTGTGCTATTGGTCTTGACTATCGGCAGAGCCTCAATTATATTTTCTTCTAGATCCTTGACGTCTCCGCCGCTGCCTAGCAAGATAGTGCGCAGCTGGTAGATGCCCGGCTCCAGGGTCTTGTTCCAGGAGATCTCCACCGTTTCGTCATCTCCTGTGAGAAGCACCGGCGTCTTCTTTTCCGTCGTGCTCAACACCGTGCCGTTTTGAGATAGCATGAACCTCAGACTTCCCTCAAACGGGACGCGAGAATTGCCAACTACTGTGGCGCTGGCGCCAGTCTCATCCTGGTAGGTTTCAGTTATCATCGCGTCATCCTTGGCCAGGAAGTAGTTCATAAAGGCCCTGGTCTGGTTGTGGTTTAGCTCCACGATCTTCACCCGGCCGGTGTACTCCCGGTTGTTTTCGAGGATCTGCCTCCAGGTATAGTCCTCCTGAACCGGCGCAGCAAAGCTTCCTGTAATTGGAACTGCCTGGTCTCGGGTCACGTACAGGGTCTTGTTTCCAGAGATGAGCATGTAGTAAATATCCACAATGGTGGGATCGCTGGCGCTGATGGAGAGATGCATACCGCGGGAGTCTGCGCGAAAATCGCGCACATCGAACCTTATGGGCTCAATCCCGCCGTAAAAGAAGTTGTAGCACTTCCTGGTGATCAATGTTCCATTTTCCAGTAAGCTGGCACAGGCATCGTAGGAACCTTTTTCTGCTTCGAAGGGGGTCCATCGGGCTATCCAGGTCCCTGCCCCGTCCAGCGTCATCTTCTTGGTTTGAAGCACATTTCCAGAAAAGATCAGATCCACCTGCAGAGTATTGCCAGCCACGTCGCCCTTGAGGGTTGCGTCTGATGAATCAATGCTGGAGTAGAGATCCACAATCCCCTGAGATTGGGCCGTGCCCACCAGGGCCACAAGGGTAACCAAAAACCAGACCATATAACTTCTCATGGGACCTACCTGCAGGGTATGCTGTGATTTCTTAATGGGTTTAAAACTAACGTATGGCCAGGGAACAAGAAATCTGCCCGGCCCTGGCCCCGGAGGCTTTTAAAGAGACAGCCAGTGGGTGAAGGGCGCCATAATGGTGATTAGCAGCGAGGTCAGCACCACCCAGGCCAGAAGCGCCACCACCGTCCTGGTGAGCTTTTCCGCCTGGCGGACATCGACCACCCTTTCAAAACCCGCCTGCACCAGATCCCTGAAGATGTGGCCACCATCCAAAGGCACTGCCGGAAGACAGTTAAAGAGTCCGGCGTAGAGATTGATCCAGCCTATCCACATCAGAAGATTTGCTATCCAGAAGAACTTCCCGCCCAAAGGCTCTGCCCAGCCGCTGGGCTCAAAGACTGTGGTCAACCAGCCGCTGAACCCAGGGAAGCCCTTTTGGGTGAAGCCTGGAATGCCAGCAAAGGGCAGGCTCAGCAGATAGGTGAAGCCCTGCAGCCCGCTGCCGGGTACGGCCTTGAGAACCTGTAGGAACTGTTTCGACGGGGCCTCCTGGAAGGTCACGCCTCCTGAGTAAACCGCATCCCCAGAGATGCCGATGCCTATGAACCCGGCCCCTCCAGCTTTCGATGTGAGATTGACCTGATAGGTCCTGCCATCCCCTGTGGTTATGGCTATGGTTTGACCGGGCCGAGTCGTGTTCATCTGGTTCTTGAATCCCTCAAGGTTTTCAATCTCAACCCCATCGATCTTGGTAATTGTCGATCTGGCGGGAAGACCTGCTGCAGACGCAGGCGAGTCCTCGAAGATCGATGCCACCATGATACCTTGCTCCGGCTCTCCCAAAAGTTGTAAATTCTCTTCTTTATCGTTGTAAAGAACTCTGATTTGCACGGAGCTATTGCCAAGATCGCTTAAGAGATCCCGCAGGGTCTTGACATCCTTTCCATTCGCCGCCAGCAGTGTCATGCTGCTTTCGAAACCTGCGTTGCTGCCTGAAGAATTGTCCTGCACATCGACCACTACTACTCTATCCAAGGGCGAGATGGAGCCGATGACCGGTCCGAAGAAGAGGGCCATGGCTATGGCGGCAACGAGAAAATTGGAGATGACTCCAGCAGACAGAATTCTGATTCTGGCGCCCTTGGTCACTATGGGTGGCTTGTCCTTGGCACCGAAGAGCTCCTCTTCATCGGGTTCCACAAAAGCAGCTATGGGAGCGATGAGAAGGGCAACGATGCCCATGGACTTGACCCGCACCCCTTCCACTCTGCTCAGGATGCCGTGGGCGAACTCGTGCACCACCATAGTCACAAAGAGGGCAATCCAGCCCCAGACGAAGGGAATGTACTCGTTCAGGCCCGGTATGAGAAGGATGTTTCTAGGGGCATTGTAGCTGCTGGGCTGGGGAGGCTCCTGAATCATGAGGTAAGTCATGAGCAGCACCAGTATCAGAAAGTAGCCCATGCTCAAGATGACCAGCGGCACTCCGGCCGAGGCAACAATTCTCCAGAACCTCTTGGGCCGGCTTAATCTGTCCAGCAGCTTCAACCCTCTGGTGGTGCGTAGGAATACCGCCAGCGGAATGGGACCCCAGACTGTTATCCCTCTCTTGCCCCATTTCTCGCTGTTTTGCAAGGGCAGAAGGATGATGGAATAGAGGCCGATCAACGCAGCCGCTACCAACAGCCAATCAACCGTAGTCAACTGAAATGGCAGATTCAACTTTTCTCCTCGCTATCTGTTTCTGAGACAGGATATATTTAAGCTCGCGGCGAGTCTCCAAGCCTTTGGCTCTGGGGATTGCAGGCATCAATTAGGATTAGGATTAGATTAGACCATATGTATTGGATCTAGCTTATAAGAAACTTATTTGGAATTGTTAAGCCTGAATTTCGGTCATCAAGCCCATGAGACAAGCCTCCATGACACAAAATAATAATAGAGGGGTTTAATAAGTCTCACAGGATGCCCTGGTCCTTCAGTTCCTCCTTTGCCAGCTCCTGATGTTTCTTCTCAAGGAAACTGTAGACGTTGCCGTGAGGTGCGCCGTCTAGCAGCATCTCAATGGCCGCGCGGGCGATCCGGATCTGCTCAGGATACCCTAAAATGGCTACCGTCTTGCCGTATACCGATACCCTGGCTCCGGAGAGCCTCTCCATTATCTCCCGCGACTTTCCATCTTTGCCGATGATTCGGCCCTTGATGCGCGCCATATCGCTCTTGGTGCCCATTATCTTGGAGAGGTCCAGCACATCGAGCATCAGCATGTCATCATCCAGGATTGACAGCGCTCTCTCCGGCGAGAAGCCTCTGCCGATGGCTCGCACCAGGTCCATAACTCTCATGGCCATGAGGGGGTCCTCGGTCGATGTCACTGAGACTGTTCCTGTCTCGCTGTCTATCACAAGAGCGGTCTTGGTTTTCTCTTCGATGAGGTGCTTCATGGAGCCGCCGGGACCCACCAGCACGCCTACGCGTTCCTCTGGAATCTTGATATCCATTTGATCAGCCTCTTTCCTGTTGATCGGTCTTCTCTTTGCATTCGTCGCTTCTTAACCTGGCCCAGATCTCCTCCTCTGAGCCAAACCCATATCTTTTATTAAAGTAGCGGACCAGGTTGGTTATATCGCGCTGCAAGAACTGCCTGGCCATGGGGTGATCGAGCGTTACTGACTGCCCCATATCTATTACCACCGGATCGCCGTCATAAAGAATATTGAACTCGCTCAGGTCGGCATGAACAAGGCCAGCCCTATGGTAGAGCAGGGAGATGTACTCCACCACCTGACTGAGGACTCGCTTTGCTTCATCGGGGTCAAGCTCCACATCCCTGAGCTGGGGTGCAGCATGATCATTTTGGCCCACGAACTCCATAACCAGGATGTTTCCCCGCATGGCTATATGGTGGGGCACTCGCACTCCTGCCGCCTCAGCCCGGGTGAGGTTGCGGAATTCTTTTTTAGTCCAGGCCGAGACTATGGCCCTCTTCGTGCCCTTCACATTCCCGAATCTCGGGTCTCCGTGCATGTAATCCTGCATGGCTTTGAAGTTGCTGGTGGATATGCGGTAAATTTTCAATACCAGCTCTTTTCCACTCCCAAGGGCTCGAAAGATATTTGCTTCTTTGCCAGTGCAAACTGAGCCGCCCAGGGCATCGATTACGCCTTTGCTGGCCAGGCTGTATAGATCCATCAGGGTGCGCGAATCGAAGACGGCCTCCTCGACATTCAAGTCATCGGAGTCCTTGATCCTCGTGCGAAGAACGTCAATGCGAGTATCGAATTCCTCATCCTTGGAACGCCTGCTCATGAAGTGCCTTTGAGGAACCCCTTGCGCTGCAGCCAGTCCACCTGAGGCCCTGTGTATCTCCAGACCACATCTGCCTTCTCATTCTGGAAATCCCAGGGAATAATTATTACCACATCGCCCTCTCTGATCCAGATCCTCTTCTTCATCTTGCCAGGTATGCGAGCCATTCTGGTTATGCCGTCGATGCCCCTGACCTTGATGCGGTTCGATCCCAGCAGGCTTTCCACATGACCGAACATCTCTCTATCCTGCTTGCGGGGGAGACGGACCCTGGTTATTACGGCCCCTTCCTCCTCCTTTCCCTTACCTCTATTATACAGCGTATCACCTCAAATAATAATATACATCAGATTGATGGATTCCCCTCGGTCTTTATAGCACCTGTCCCGTTCGAGGAGCCAAATCTCTTTTTATGCTATCGAGAGTAAAGCCCTTCTTAAATAGTTAAAGGTTTTGTCGACGAAAAAGGTTATGGGCCCGACGCGATTCGAACGCGTGATCCCCGCCGTGTGAAGGCGATGTCATAACCAGCTAGACCACGGGCCCTCGGAGTAAGGGAAGAAGTCATCTGCTATTAGTATCTTGCCCCAGAATGCAGACCTGGAGCTCTTTCGAGCCGTCGAAGAGGAATTATTTAAATACTAAATCGCGAAGTGAATAAAATGAATGAGTTTCGGCTTCACAAACCCGGTATATTCCTTTTATGAACGCCTGCTCAAACGCGAGGTTCTGGAGGGAGACGCCGTGGAGCACGTGGCCATCATTCAGGATGGAAACCGCCGGTATGCCAGGCAAAGAGGCCTATCCAAGGTATTGGGGCATAGTCTGGGAGCGGATACATCAGAGATGGTCGCGGATTGGTGTTTAGAGCTGGGAATCAAACACCTTACGCTATATGCATTTTCTACGGAAAACTTTGAAAGAGAGGAGATGGAGAAGCGCTATCTCTTCGAGCTTATCAAGAACAAGTTCATAGAGCTGAATAATTCTGAAAAGATTCACGGCAATAAGGTTCGCGTACGGGCCATAGGCCGAGTGGAAATGCTCCCTGAAGATCTGCAGGAGGAGATTTGCCGCACGGAGGCTGCAACACGAACCTACGGGCGAATGTACCTAAATGTGGCCCTGGCCTACGGCGGACAGCGCGAGCTGGTGGATGCTGCGCGGGCGTTGGCCTGCCAGGTGAAGGCTGGAAAGATCAGAGCGGAAGATGTGAATGAGGAGCTGATCGCAATGCAGCTCTATCCTCGGGACGGCATACCTGTGCCGAAAGTTGATTTGATCATCAGGACCGGGGGGGAGACGCGTACCTCCAACTTCCTGCCCTGGCAGGCCAACGGAAACGAGTGCGCCGCATACTTTTGCGCGCCCTACTGGCCGGAGTTCAGAAAGATCGATTTTCTGCGGGCCATCCGGGTCGCCCAAACCAGGCGGTCAAGCCAATAACCTTAATTACCTGTAGCATGCCATGACGGATGTTGTCCCGATGGGGTAGTGGACATCCCGAAGGCCTGCGGAGCCGATAGTGCGGAAAGCCTTCAACCCGGGTTCGAATCCCGGTCGGGACGCTTTATCACGGATAATACAGAGGTGCAAGAATTTCCAAGATCGCGACAGATTCATTGGATCGCCGACCTCAGTTCTCACGACATCGATTTCAATGTTGGTGAAGTGCATAATCAGTTATGCTATTGAAAATCTTTTTGCCATCCCAAATCACGAGTGATAGCAGCAATATGGATTTTCATAAAGCGAATGAGTGGTAAAATAGCATGATCCTCTGCAACCACCACGGCAGATCGGACCTTTGATGCATCCCGCACATTTTCCTGCCAACATACTTGGATTAAATTGTCTGTTGTAGGAAAAATTTCCTTCCTTTTGCCATATATCTTCCAAAGATTCTTCACGCAAATTTCCTTCGATGAATTCGTCAGAATATAGAGACTCGCAACCTTTAACATTGCCCACACTGTCTATTCCCATCACACTTAATCCTGCCTGACATCCCTGCCATGCAGAAATCGTGCCTGGTCGGTTCCTCAAATACATCTCGTTTTCATCGTAGTATCCGATATCATCGCCCGCATATAATCTGATTTTTTGCTCGTTTCGTTTGTCTTTTATGAACTCAGTTATCAAGGGTATCTTCGAAGGATGGAGGAGAATATCCCTTTTTTCAGCCATATTGCCCATGGGGGCGGCAATCTGGAGTTGCCAGACCGAGACGTCATTGTCCGCAAATAGCTCACACATTGCCTCAAGGTCGTCGAAGTTGAAGTCAAGAAGGCTGGTCACAACTCCAATCGAAATCTTTTCCTTGCGAAGCCGATCAAAGGCCTTCAGTACTCGTTTGAACGAGGTTTTTGAATTTCTGATCCTGTTGTGGTTTTCTTCCATTCCATCTACAGAGATGCCGACATTAGCTAATTGTGCGTATTTGATCTGGTCAATTTGTCGATCTCCAAACACAAATGCATTGGTTATGGCATTAACGAGAGCTCCTCCATCGAACAGTCTTCGAGCAACTTTTTCCCATCCTTGGTAGAGAAACACTTCCCCGCCAATGAAAGTAACCTGCCTGCAACCAAGATCTAGAAGCTGATCAGCTACTTCTAGACACTCATCAACGGAGAGCTCGTTTTCTCTGGCCTTCCCGGCAACAGAACCACAGTGTATGCATCGCATATTGCATTTTAGTGTAAGCTCCCACACGCATACTTCGGGTACATATTCATTGCCCACTTTAAGCTACCTCCCATGTGCATGGTATGAAACCTGTGAATGATAGTTAGCAGGCCACTGATTCGACTTACGATTATCAGGTTGATCACAGAAACAC
>CAZPUO010000104.1:0-9143 GCA_964589745.1 uncultured Methanotrichaceae archaeon | reverse complement strand
TATGCAGCGGTTCCAGGGATCATTGGCTTCGCTGGAGGTGTCGATCAAGTAAAGATTGGTCTTTCCCACGTGCACGTTCCAGACCTCAAGGTAAATGGGCGGGTCAATAACAGGCACCTTGACCGAGAGCGGGTTCTTCTCCGAATCCACTACCCTGTGAATGGGCGCGTTCTCGCGATCCAGAATCTCACACGCCCCCATCTGCCAGCCATCGGGCGAGATCATCTGCCGCAGGTATCCCTGCGGATACATGAAGCCCACACCGACCAGGGGTATGCCGAGGTCGCTGCATTCTTTGAGGAAGTCTCCAGCCAGGAATCCCAGGCCGCCCGCGTAGAAGGGCAGAGCATGGTGCAGGCCGTATTCTGCCGAGAAATAGGCGATGGTGCAGCTCTTCGGGTCGGCCACGTTGGAGGGAAACCAGCCACTTGATCCATCCATGTAGCTCTCAAATCGGGCCATGACTGAATCGTAATGCCTCAAGAAATGAGAGTCCTGCGAGGCTGCCTCCAGGGCCGCCTTATCCATATGGTTAATCATCTTAACCGGATTATGGTTGCTCAGATGCCAGCCCTGACGACTGAGAAGCTTGAAGAGGGCCCGGCCCTCCGGATGCCAGCTCCACCAGAGGTTGTAGGCCAGCTCTTTGAGTCCTTCTATTCTTTCGGGCAAATGGGGAAACTTATCCTTAACGCCGTACATGAGACTGTCAGCTCCGAGCCACTGCTAATGCAGCCCTCTTCAGAGATATATCCTTCGGCCAATATTATATAATTATCCTCAAGTAATTATAGTCAATTACTACTTAATTATCATCAATTAGTTATTGTTGATTAATTATTGATTATTATTTATTAATTTTTGTTTATCATTATTTTATTAATTATTGTTGATTATTATTTATTATCACATGGTTATAATTGGACTATTAGACTATATTTTAAACACCCATTATTGGACGCTGTCATCAGTTGGAGTAGATTCTTCACAGAGCTATATATAGAATACAGTGCTAGATAATTTGTGGAAGAAAAGGTTGAACTCAAGCGCGCCTTGGGTCTTTTTGAGGTCACATTATCCGGTATCGGCATCATCTTAGGCGCTGGCATCTACGCTCTCATAGGTGAAGCTGCAGGCTTGGCGGGAAATGCCGTCTGGATGGCTTTCGCCATTTCGGCGCTGGTGGCTCTTTTCACGGGCTTTAGCTATGCCGAGCTGTCCTCCATGTTTCCCAGGGCCAGCGCAGAATACGAGTACACCGTTCAGGCTTTCGGCCGGTTTTTGGCCTTCGTCATAGGCTGGCTGATCACCTTCAGCGGTGTGATTGGCGCTGCCACCGTAGCCCTGGGCTTTGCAGGCTACTTTAACGCCCTTTCCGGCGCTCCACAAGTGCCTTCGGCTCTGATCCTGGTGGCTCTTCTCTCGGCTGTTATCTTTGCCGGGATAAAGCAGTCTGCCTGGGTGGCAATAGTCTTTACCGTGGTTGAGGCCCTGGGACTGGTTTTCATAATAATATTGGGAATTCCTTCCTTGGGAAGCGTGGACTACCTGGAGATGCCTTTCGGCTTTTCAGGCGTATTTCGGGCGTCGGCCCTGATATTCTTCGCCTTCATCGGATTCGAGGAGATAGTGAAGCTATCCGAGGAGGCAAAGGATCCCGAGAAGACCATCCCGAGAGGGCTGATCCTGGCCATATCTGCGTGCATAGTCTTTTACGTCCTGGTGGCGCTCTGCTCAGTCAGCATCTTAGGGTGGCAGAAGCTGAGCCAGTCGGCTGCGCCCTTTGCGGACATAGCCTTTGCCGCCCTGGGCCAGAATGCAGCCTTGATAATTTCTGTCATGGCTCTCTTTGCCACTACCAATACTGTGCTGCTCATGCTCCTGGCCGTCTCGCGAATCGTCTATGGCATGGCAGAGTCCGGTTCGCTGCCAGGAAAGCTGTCCAGGGTTCATCCTGTTACCAGGACACCCTGGATAGCTATCCTCCTGTCCATGGGACTTTGCATGGCCTTTGTGCTTTTAGGGGATATCGTCTTCGTGGCAAACGTCAACAACTTCACAGTCTTTGTCACCTTTGCGGTCATCAATGCCGCTCTGATCGTGCTCAGGTACAGGAGACCAGACGTGTCCAGGCCCTTCCGGGTTCCTCTTTCCCTGGGAAGGCTGCCGATGCTACCGGTCCTTGGCATTATCTTCAACTCTTTCATGCTGCTGCAGCTTTCGCCGAAGATTCTGGCCGTGGGTTTTGGGCTTACACTCCTCGGGGGCCTGGCCGCCATCCTGAATTTGCACAAATCCAGATGAATTCAATTAAAAAAAACGGATTTCACCGAACAATCAGTCAGATTTCATTAACGATCAGATCATCGACAATTCAATGTTCCTCAATAAGTTACCCGGAATGTCTACATTCATGAGCAGCATTGAAATTTTCCAAGACGATCGACTTCGATGAAGAATTTTTGGAGGGGGCTCTGAATAGATATCTTGCGAAATACTTAAAAAAAAAATTTATAAAGCTTATGCATTTTAAGGTGATTTTGAATGTATCCCCCATAATTAAATTACCTTTCTGATTTTGGCAGTGATGTCATCAGCTATAGTCGCCACGGCGCGGGCCAGGGAGATTGCATTAGTCCTGGGCGAAACCGGGGCACGGTTTACGTGAACGGGCCGGAGCATGCGAGGCAGCACCACGGAGAACCTGCCCGGCAGCATCGACGAGACAGCAGAGGCTGTGACCATACGGGGCGGACTCTATTCGGTCGAGCATATATTTCATAACTTCCCCCCATAATCTTTTGAAATGATTCCATGAGACGTTCCGGCCGGCAGCTGGAAGCTAAGAGTGCCATATGGATGATCGATTTTTTTCCTTTTAAAACCCTCATGATTCCATGACTCATACACGGATGATGAAAATCGGTATCTGACAAGAGATTTTCATGGGAAATGCAGCAAAAAACCGATTAGCCAATGATTAAGAGAGCCGATGCACGTGATTTGCAGGACGGTAATCTCAGAGGATCAAGCCTCGTTAAATGATGATTAGGATCAAAACGCTCTTCCGGCTCGATGGATTTTTAACGGCTGAGATTATCATTGATGACCAGGAGGGTATATTTAATGAGAACACTGTTGATCTTGCTAGTAATGGCACTTTTGATTATCCCTTCCATTTCCCAGCCCCTTCAGGTTGGCGGAACTTTCGGGAGAACTTGGCTAGCACAGTACGGAGATAGGGAAGTGGTCAGGCAGACATCCGGTCCAGGCCTTTGGTCCTGGGGCACGATTCCCAAAGGCCAGATACTTTATAATGGCAGGCTGTCTGAGCTTGGCCCGGCTATGTTGATTTATCCATCCTTCCCGACGAGTACAAATCCCATTATTCTGAATGCATTAACACCGGGGGAGGCGATACGCAGGTCCAATCTAACCCAGATCAGCAATCCATTCATCATGGAAGATCCGTGGTTCATAGCTCAAACGACAGGCCAGCCTGTGTTTTACCGGACGCTTCCATACTAGCGACACGAGAGCTGCATCTGCGGCATACTCCACGGCTGGCAGCTCGTTTTTTTATCTTTTTGGATTACCCATCGATCTAGCGTTTATACTTGAATTATCGGTTATCATTATATATTTCAAAGCATGATCCCAATAAAGATTGCCACTGAAGTCAAACAACAGCTGCCCTCCGCATGGGCAAGCACCCCAGCTCACGCAGATTGCCGTTTCTGCGTCCTAGTGCTTATGGTTGGCCGATCATTGTAGAACGAGAATCCTTCTGTGATTTGACATATGTCACGATTGATTCTTATACGTGAAACGAAGATATTTTAATGGGTGAGTGTTTATGTGGAAAACCAAAATGCTATCTGCCCTGTTCACATTGGTGTTGCTTGCTTGTCTGACTGGTGTCCAGGCCCAAAGCGCCTCCAATGTGGCTAATGTCGGTATTGGTAGTAATGTGAATCAGCAAATATCGCATTATGATTCTCATCATTCAGGCATGACACATTCAGACTACGATTGGCTGTCAACGGGCTATATCTACCGGTATCCTAGCTATTATTACCCTTATTATTACGGCTATTATCCATATACCTATAGCTACTACTCATATCCATATTACGGCGATTACTGGAATAATTATTGGGATCTGTACAGACGGTATAGCGGTTTGCCATACCCTTATGCCGACCACATGTGGTATTGGTAATTGTGCAGAAAGAGGTGACCGGGGATCATTTAGGATCGCCTCTACTTTTCTGCATCACGCTTATTCCTGGTGGCTAGATAGGTTTTTATCTGTCGAACCTGCATGAAGAACATACTAAATGAGAATTCCATTGATTCTGCAGTAATGGCGTTTTCGATCATCCCTGCCATTGTAATTACGCATCATCAGTTTGTCCCAAGGCCATCGTTATTATTCATCTATTAACTTACATTTTTCGCAATATAATATCGAATTGTAATCGGCATACAAGACATCCGCCCACAGTCGCACGTTCTTCTAATTCTTAGGGATTGGCTGCCCTATCTTTTTTGGGCGATAAAACACCTGGAGATACCAACGCCAACAGAGCAGAGCAGTTAAAGGTCAATGGCTCCGGCCGGACCTTTCGGGACATCAGAGTCGCAAACAATCCGACGCTGGGAGCTACATCACAGATGCCTGAGGAATGACCCTGCGTATACTACCAAAACGATAAGAAGAAGCTTAAAAACACATGCACCTATAATTTTGCTAATAAGTGCCTGTTTTTTTGCAGGTCCTATTGATATCGCAAACAATGAGTTAAGCAGAAAGGACCTACCCCAGTTTATCAAGGACAATAATTACCAGCAGACCAGCTTCAAGGAACAGCCATTATACTACTATTCTGGTGACAAAAAGCCAGGAGGCGTCAATGGTCAGGGATTAGCCGGAGTCTGGTCAATCGCAGCCCCGGACATCGGTGTTAATTCCTGATCTAACCTCACTTTTTTCTATTCCTTTCAAAATTTGTTCCTCTTCATCGGTTTGTTCCCCCCATTTTCTGCCTCCAGAGAGGCTGCAAACTTGAGATAATCACAGGTGGGTTCGCCAAGGGGCACGATTCTCACCTTCAGCTTTCCCTTTTCGGCATCAATTTCCGCAACTGTCGGAGCCGACATCCTAGGCAGGGTGGGGCTTCCGGGGCAGATCAATAGCCTCTCGCCTCGCTCAACGATAGGCCGGTGGATATGCCCGAAGACCAGCACCCCCACATTCATCTCCCGAGCCATCATCTCGGCGCCCACCAGGCTGGAGCCGTGGAATGCCATGTGCACCAGGCCGATCCTGATCCCCTCAACCTCGATAATTTTTCGCTCAGGCAAAAGCCTCTTCAGCTCTGCATGATCGGCATTTCCTTTGACCGCCTCCAGCCTTCCCAAGTCAGCCAGGGCAGCATGTGCCTGGGCGGAGATGAAATCTCCAGCGTGGAGTATGATATCTGCTACGCCGGCGAGACGAGTTATCGCCAAAGGCAGCTCTTCCTTCTCCAGGTGGGTGTCGGATAGAGCGAGAATCTTGGTCATAAACGACTCCGGATCAGTCCTGGTCTTCAGTTAGGATTTCTATCCCACTCGATGAAGGAAATCCAATCATCCGTGCATTCTCCTCATCCCCGCCTCCACAATTCCCAGAAACTCCGCGCCCACGGCCACCACAGAATTGGTGAATATGGAAGCATTGATCTCGAATATGGGATACCTGAACTTTGTATAGTCGGACATCAGCCAGGTGGTTGTGCTGGTGTCTCCGCTGAAGATATCGGCGTATTCTGGCTTTACAGGAATGAAGATTATGTCGTCCGTCCTACCATGGCGTCTCATGAGAGCAACCAGCTTGGAGGACCGGTTGGCCGTGATGGGCATCACATCCGCCCCCTTGGACAGAGCCATCGTAGATCCTTCCAGAGCCTCATAAGTATTTCCAATGCCGCTTATGGGAATGTAAACATCGCCGATCTGGTAACTGGGGGTGTTGAAGTCTCGTTCCCAGTAGCTGATCTTGTTCAGGTGGGTGAACCTCATCTCAAAAGCACGGGCCACGAGGCCGGAGCGACCCACGCCCCCAATCATGTAGCGGCCGCTGCGCGGAAGGAGCCTGCTCAGCCAGTGCTCCAGATGACCTGGTTCCATATCCGAGATCAACCGGGCGTTCTCCTCGAAATCTTCAATCGTTGATTGATACTCAGGGCAGGAGATCTCGCAAATCCCTTTGAGCCTGGATTGGATGTCCTTGAAGAGCGCATTCAAGAAAGCAAGAACCTCCAGCTCGAACTCCGTTCCCAGGGGAGAGAGCCTGGACCTCATATCCTTGTCTGTGGCGTGCTTTGTCCTGGCCTTTATCACCAGAACAGACCCCATCTCGTAATCGCTCACCAGCAGAAAAGCCGTTCCATTCTCGTTGGCGGTGATGAGCTTGATTTCGCCTCCGTGGGAGATCGTGTCCTCGATGTACTTGTTTACCGCTGGCGTTTCTCCCGATCCGGAGATGGCGATGCCAAGGTTCTTTCCCTTGCGGTAGTGTCTTTGCACTGGATCTTCCAGAGTGAAGGGAAAGACGTTGTCAAAGTGGTTCTGGATGAGCTGCAGAAAGCTATAGAGCGCCAGGGCGCTTCGGCCAGCTGCCAGCCCGTAAACGAACTTGTTCTCTGGAGAAGGGGCGAGAAACTGCTCCATGGATTCGGAGAATGCCGCCACGTCCGCCATATCCAGATCCAGCAGCTTCTCCAAGAAACCGCACTGCAGGAGCGTGGCCTCGCGGAAGGTCTCGATCAGGCCTGACATGTGGTTTAGGTGAGACCTCCGGAAGATAAGCCTTTTCCAGGTCACCTTTCAGGTTATGATCTCGGGCAGCAGGTCCTGCTCATTTGCCGACCTGATCTCCTGGGCGATTCGTCTGCCGTTAGAGAGGTTGCGCTCGACTAGATCAGAGTAAGGCGAGCCGCTGATATAGAGATTGGTGCCAGCGACGATGCGCGCCGAGATCTCGAAGATTTTGAACTCCAGGTCGTCGGTGACTATGGTCTCCAGGCTGAAGGCGCCGATCATGCCTCCGAAGAGATCCAGAGAGGTCTCCACTACGCGCTCGCCCAGCTCGAAGGCCCTGGGTAGGAGCGACTCGCGGAGCACAAGAGGCAGGTTGCCCGTGACGACGAAACTGGGGAAGATGCCCGCCTCAGCCAACTCGTTCATGCTTCCAATGCGGAAGATCTCGTCAGCATTCGACTCCACGCGCCGGTCAATGCCGAGCATCTCTAAAGATCCCTTGCTCAAGCGGTAGCCATCGGCCTTAATGGGCGAGTAGAAGAAATGAATGTAGTATCTAGTGCCGAGGATGAACTCCTGGATGGTATACTTCTCCTGAGAACTCATCTTTGCTTGAAGCTCATCTTTGTTTTTGGCGATGAAGAATCCCCGGCCCCCTTTCGCACCATGATACTTGACTATTACCGGCCGGTCGATATCCTCAGCCTTTTCAAAGCGCATGGGAACATTGACGCCAGCCTTGAGCAGCCATTCCCGCTCCATCTCGCGGTCGCTCTCCCAGGCCAGAACGCGGCGGTTGCCAAAAGTGGGCATGGCCAGTGACTCGAACTTCTCTATTCCCAGATATTCCACCAGCGATCCGTGGGGTATGATGATGGCGTTCTCATCCACCAGGTCCTGGCTGTAATCCAGCAGTGCCTTGTAGCTCTCCACGCAGACGAATTTGTCCGGCTTGGCTAAAGGAAAGGCATCGTAGAACCGGGGCGGCTGGCCGATGCAGATTCCTATGGTCTTAAAGCCCTCCTGGCGCGCTCCGTGAAATATCTGCAGGCTGCTGTGAGAGCAAATGGTGGCGATGGTGAGGTGGTCCTTATCGTAACCTTTCAGAATCTCCAGGATGTCTTCTTTCGAAATCATGGTGATAACCTTTGAAGCGTGATCTTTGAAATTGCAAGGTTGGGATGAAGGTAGATAAGCTCTTCGGAGGCCATTCGCCCTGGATCGATTCGCTTAAAATGTCGGAAAAGTAGCATAGTTCATGAAAGCGTCATGGAAGAGAGAGACGAAGGAGACCCGCATAGAAGTTTCTTTGGAGACAGAAGGCACGGGCGCCACCGAGATCGAGACGGGAATCGCGCTCCTTGATGAGATGCTGTCAGCCTTTGCTGCAGGAGCAAAGTTCGATCTGGCCGTCAAGTCCAGGGGCGACCTGGAGACAGGAGACCACCACACCACCGAGGACACTGGAATCGCCTTGGGCTCATCCTTAGGCCAGATCATAAAAGGCGGTATGGGAAGTGCAGTCGTCCCTTCGGGTGAGTGTCTGGCCATGGCTGTTGTGCGGTTCGGCGAGCCCGGCTACAGGCAGGATTTCGAGTTTCGGGGCGTGGAAGAGGGAGGCATGAGCCTGCAGAACTTCGGCCACTTCCTGCGCTCCATAGCCTATGGCGGAAATTTCACGCTCCACGTGCGCGCAGAAGAAGGCGGCACCGACAAAAACAAGGCTGAGGCCCTTTGCACGGCACTGGGACGGGCTGTGAAGAGGGCCATCCGCGATGAGTGAGGCAAACCAGCTCCAAAAAATAGGATGCAACAACTGGTCTTCAGATCTTGACGAACTTGCTCTTGGATGCGCCGCAGGGACACTTCCAGGTCGACGGGAGCTGCTCAAAGGGAACTCCGTCGTGCTCTGCCGGATCGTAGATGTAACCGCAAACCGTGCACTTCCATTTGGAGGCGCGATCCAAACTTGCTGATTGCTGGCTGGGGCCAGGGGGAACATCCAGGGCCGAGCCCACTTCTTCCCGAGATTCGCCGCTGCCTGATTCTTCCAGAGACGCGACTATGGCTTCTGCGAACTCCTGGGAAGCGGAGGGACCGTTTCCTGTGATGATATTTCCATCCCGAATCACAGCCCCATCCGAGACTATCGCGCCTTTGGACTTGATGTGATCCGTTTCTGATGCGGTAGCTCTCTTGCCGTTGAGAAGTCCAGCGTCAGCAAGGATCCAGGGGCCGAGGCAGATGGCTCCGATGAGCTTATTTTGTGCTGCTGCGGCCTTTGCCAGAGCCTGATAATCGGGATCTTCGTTCAGCTTCTGATAGTAGATTCCCTC
>CAZPUO010000103.1:0-9229 GCA_964589745.1 uncultured Methanotrichaceae archaeon | reverse complement strand
GGCCCGAAGCATACCCCGTCCTTTAGGGCGGGGTGGCCGCGCGCAATTTGATTTATCGATGATTCCGGAACAGTCTTCATTTTGCATCACGGGAGGATCGTCTCCTCTCACCTTCGATTGCCCTCGGCATTGTCGAAGGCCCGCCCAAAGGGATCTGACGATCCAGCGCAAACAGTTAAATTCCCTCTGGTTCAATTATTAATTATGAGACTAATCTATGTGGCAGGAAAGGGAGGCGTAGGAAAGAGCGTTTGCTCCGCGGCCACAGGCATCTGGACCTCGGGCCAGGGCAAGGAAACTTTGGCTTTTTCCATGGACCCGGCCCATTCCCTCTCGGATATTTTCGATATGGACATCGGAAGCCAGCCAAATAAGATCAGCGATCATCTCTATGCCTATGAGCCTGACCTGGCGGAGGAGGCGAAAAACTTCTACCGCAGATATAAAAACGCTCTCACCGCCCTCTTCGGCCTCTTCGAAGTAGAGGTCAAGCCAGAAGACTTCGGGAACATGCCCGGCGTCTCAGAACTGATCTTCATGGATAAGCTTAACGACGTCTTTGCGGAGGGGAAGTATGATTTTGTCGTCATTGATTCCGCTCCTACGGCCATGGTTTTGCCCCTGCTGCAGCTTCCTTCCATCACCACGGGATTTGTTACCAGAATGCTGGGCATGAGGAATAAATGGATCGGGGTGCTGAATCTACTTGAAGTCGGTTTCGGAGATGCCATCCTCAAGGAGATCAGAACTATGCGGGTCAAATCCGAAACCATGCGCAACGTTCTCATCGATCCTGAGACGTCAAGCATCACTGTGGTGACTATACCTGAAAAGGCGGCGGTTGAGGAAAGCCGACGCCTGATCGAGACCGTAGAATCCCACGGCGTGCACGTGGCTTCCATTGTTATCAACCACGTGATGAGAGAATGCGACTGCGAATTCTGCCGGAACAAGATGGCTTCTCAGACCTCTTACATTCAAGACCTTCAGGGCCGATATAAAGACAAAAACGTCGCTATACTTCCCGACTACGGCGCAGAGGTGAAGGGAGAAGGGCTCCGACAGGTGGCTGAGGATCTCTACGGAAAAGGCCAGATAAAGCTCTGAGAGCTTGGATCTATCAAGGAGACCGATCCGATGATTACTTCTAGCTGTCGCTCTTCGCAATCAAGCCGACGAAGCCAGAGCGCCACGAAGAGGTCGAAGAAGCGATGCTTCAAAAATGTGCACAAGAAAAAGCGGCACAAGGATGGTCTGGTGATGGTGATGAGGCCAATCCGAGAAATAAGAATGAGAGGTTCTACAGCAGCTCCTGCTTGAACTTCTCAAACCCAATTTCGTCGATGAACTCGCCTAGACGTTGCTTTTTGGCATGATCCCGGTAGTAGTGGATGACCTTTTCAACGAGCTTAAAGGCCTCCTCGTCAGAGAGATTTTCCGCCAGTTGTTGCCCCAGCCGTGGCTTGGCACCGCTGCATCCTCCCACAAGCAGCTTCCAGCCCTTGGAGGTCCCGATCAGGCCGATGTCCTTGACCGCTGGCTCGGCGCAGGAGTTGGCGCATCCAGAAACGCCCATCTTGAACTTCCAGGGGAGCGGCATGCCGTGATAGATCTCATCCAGCTTCAGACCCACGCCCACGGAATCCTGCTGGCCGCGCTTGCAGAAGGTGGTGCCGGGACAGATCTTGACGCTTCGAACACACAGGCCGATGGCTGCGCCTGGCTTCATGCCCAGATCCTTCCAGGCATTGTCGATGTCATCGGGATTGATTCCCACGATAGCGATCCTCTGAGCCGAGGTGATCTTGAGAACCTTGGCATTGTACTTCTCTGCCACATCCGCTATCTTTCTCAAACCAGCAGGATCGATTATGCCGCCCGCTATATGTGGAGCAATAGCGAAAGTTTCCTTATCTCTCTGAACGATGGCACCCTTTTCCAGAATATCTTTGGACATGATCTGCGATTCCTCCAGGACAAAGTAATTTTCTTTTTAAAACTATAAAACAATGTCTCAAACAATCCCAAAAACGATCTATCCCCGTCGGGATATCATCTCGCAGGGATTGAAATTTTATGAGGGTGTCTTTCTGGCCTTAATTCACCAAGCCCTGAGCTATTGTTCTCCCCAGATGAAAGCACTTTTCGATGTCTTCCTTGGTGGGAACCTGAACCGCTGTGGTTCCGGGCTCAATCACCTTCATGCCGAAGGATTTCATTCGGAAAATGAGAGTTTGCACACCTTCTCCGCTCCATCCGTAAGACCCGAAGGCAACTCCTACCTTTCCTTTCAGATCCAGCTTTGCCAGCTCTTTCAGGAAGGGATCCATGGCCCTGATCAGCTTGTAGTTGTAGGTCGAGCCACCAAGAACAATGGCTTCGGCATCTTTCACGTCTTCGGGCTTGGCATCATAGGCGTCTTTCAGCAATACGTCAACGCCCTCGATGGTCATGGCACCATTCGCAATGGCCTCCGCCATTTTTTTGGTCCTTCCCAGACCGCTGGCATAGATTACCGCCATCTTTGGCATATGAATTCCCCTTCGATAGTTATGCCGCATTTTATAACTAATTTATGGTGAGATCAAATTGCAGCAGGATTGCCTTTCAGAGAATAATTATCCGGCCTCCTCAGCGGATTCAACTATAGCTGGTCTGAATGCGCTGTTCTTGCCAAGGTTCAGCCATGAATTAGATAACCGATTACTACCAACAATACGAATAGCGCTCCTAGGGCGGCAAGACCATGCCAGGGCTGGATGGGCAATCCATCTTTTGCGTGTTTAGGCTTTCGCTTCAATGTCTCTTCCATCCACTTTTCATGCTGCCTCATGGCATCGCTCTTTTCAACCAAAACGCCCACCTCGGCTTATGTCCGTTCTTTACCAAGACAAATGCTTTGTACGGCTTAATCCACTTTCCCCTCCTTCCTGACGATTTCTTGATGGAAAGTTCGTGGAGAATCCCAGGTCCCCGTTAACCGAGGAAGAGATGCTTAAAGCCGCTAAAAGCAAATGAGAATAGACTGCAAAAAGATTCCTCTGAGAGACGGAAGGCCTTGATCCATCTAGGTTAAAAAGGTAGCCAATCACAGAGGAGGATTGTGCTCCTCAATTAAGCAGGAAATGGATTAACACCTATGGCACAATTTGTTTCGAAGAGTTGAATATAACTAAGATGGTTAATGACCACAACTTGGCAAAAATATCCAGGATGCAGCCTGGAATAAACTGGTACCCAATACCCTTCGTACAAGGCGGTAGCCGCATCATGAAAAGACCTGAACAATAAACAAAATCGAAACCAAGTAATTGTGTAAGAGACCTTAGGATGCTTGGTGGAGTTCGAAGTATTCTTCGATAAGCCAGTCGCCGATCTCCTTGAGATATCTGCGCCTGCGTTCGTCCTCAGCAATTAATTGAAAAACCTCGGAGAGATCTTCATCCATTGAAAGCCTGTTATCCGTTGGCGGCATTTAAACCTATCGTCAACCTCGACAATCTTATTTTTGCTCTCCGCCTTTTGCCAGGATCAGGGCCACGGAGTAAGGTCCTTTGGTCCTCTTGAACTTTCCAGCGTGCACAGGATGATCTCCGCAGATGATGAAAAGGGTCTCCTTGTCTGAGGCGCGGACGATCTTGCCCAGGCATTGGTCGATGTGCAAGGCAGCTTCCTTGATCTTCTCAATCCCTTGGCCCGAATGCACGGTTTTGTCGATCCCTATGAAGTATGATACCAGAAGTCTGGGACTCCTGGTGAGAGACTCCAGGGTCAGGCGACAAGCTTCCCGGTCGAAATCCTCCGGACGAATGTCGTCAGGTATCCCTCCGACGATCTCGATCAGGCCCCGGTATACCTCTGCCCCGTTTTGCTCCATGACTACCGCAGTCCTCAGGCCGGAGGCGCTGGCAATCTCCGGGATGCTGAGGAGGCTCGATTCCTTTGCTCCAGCCTTATCAAAGATTCCGTGGTGCTCGGGAAGAAGGCCGCTCAGGATGGAAGCAATGGCCGGCGTGGTATGTCCGGATACGGCTCTTGCCTGTAGGAGAAGTCCGTTTCTGGCCAGGGCGGATAGGTTCTCCAGCCGGGGCATAAGCCAGCAGAAAAGATCGTAGCCTAAGCTGTCTATGATTATGAGCACAACGTTTCTGCACCCCCAGTCATCCACCAGATCGATGGGACGACCGTCTGACTCGGAAAGGGCTAAACCCAGGATGCGTGCCGCAGTGGGAGCCACATCAAGCTGGCTGATGGGCCGGAAAGTCTCGATAGTTGCCATCAAAGATCGTCGATGTCTTTATCAATCAGATAATAATCTCCTTTGGTCGATTTATAATGCCTTTCTTTGGGGTCACCCATCCCGACCGATCTTTTCAGTAGTCTTAAATAAGGATGAAGAACAAGCCAGGTCTGAAATCATGAAAAAACCGAAGGTCGTTTTAGCCCTGCTGATATTGGCTCTGATGGGGGAGGTGGTCCTAGCTTTTTCAAACGTGGATATCGATTACAGCCATAACGTGGTAGGCACAGGCACGGTTTTCACTGATTTTAAGATGGGATCTATGCAAAACACAGAGGCTACAGGCAGGGTGCGCGGCACAGGAGAGGTCATGAATAAATATCTCTTTCAAAGCAACTCCTCAGAGAACGTCACCATTGAAGATCAGTTCCTCCTCACCAGCACACCGACCGCCAACGAAACGACTCTGGGCGACTACCCTCAGATGGCGGAAGATTCAGGCAGTTTCAGGATGCTGGGTACGACATGGGCAGACGCAATAAATATCAATCCTTCGAAGAGGGATTAAACCAAAGCAGTTCTATTTGAGTCCCAGACCATAGCAATTCCCGGACACGGGGCGAACAGGAGATATCTTCAGATCCTGTATTCCTGGTGGATATGCTATGTGACGAGGAGATTCAGAGATAGTTTCACCCCGTGCTAAAGCTTTATAGATCAACTCCATCAAAATTACGAAGGATGTCAGAAGGCCAGGAGATTCAAGGGAAGTTCATCGAACTGTGTAAGCTATGCCAGGAGCCGGCGGAAAAGATCCGGAGACAAAAAGAAATTCTAGTGGTATCGCATGTTGACGCCGATGGGCTCACGGCGGCCGGCATAATTTGTATCGCCCTGGAGCGGCAAAATATAGACTACAAGCCCCTCTTCTTCCGGCAGCTTGACGAGGTTGCTCTGGCGGAAGTCGCCAATACAGGAGCCGACCTGGCGGTATTCACAGACCTCGGCAGCGGGATGATCCGGGAGATTTGTAATTTAGGCCTCCCAGCCGTCGTGGTTGATCATCACAAGCCCGTCCTTTCTGATGCCGGCCCCCTGGCTCATATCAACCCCCATCTGGTTGGGGCTGACGGTGCTACCCAGCTCAGCGGCAGCGGAACCGCTTTCCTCCTGGCCTCCGCCCTGGCCCCCAATGGGGACAATGATGATCTGTCAGCGCTGGCGGTGGTGGGCGCGGTGGGAGACCTGCAGGATATGGCCAGTGGCCATCTCCTCGGCCTGAACCGTCGGATTCTGGAGATCGGCTCTAAAGTTGGAGCCGTTTCTTTTTCCAGAGATATCAAACTCTTCGGCAGGCAGACCCGTCCCGTCTTCAAGATGATCGAGTACTCTCAGGATCCCTACCTGCCTGGTCTCTCGGGAAACGAGGATGCCTGCATCGCCTTTTTGAAAGAAATTGGAATACGCCTTAGTGGCGAAAAATGGCGGCGCTGGATAGATCTCAGCCAGGAAGAAAAAGCGAGCCTTGTCACGGCTCTGCTGCGCAAGGGCCTTCGCAGCGGTGTTTCCAACGTGAAGCTGGAGCGTTTGATCGGAGAGGTCTACGTCCTCCTGCGGGAAAGAGAGGGCACAGAGCTGCGGGACGCCAGCGAGTATTCCACACTACTAAATGCCACGGCCCGCTACGGCCATGCCCAGGTCGGGTTGCAGGTCTGCATGGGCGATAGGAATAGCGCCTTTGAAGAGGCGCGAACCCTTCTCAACCAGCACCGCCAAAATCTTGTAAATGGCTTGAGGCTTGTCAGCACGAAAGGAATCACACCGTTAAATAGCATTCAGTACTTCGATGCGGGGGACGCCATCCTGGACACGATAGTAGGAATAGTAGCAGGCATGTGCTTTCAGATGGCGGACCGCTCCCGGCCTATCCTGGCCTTTGCCCTGACTTCGCAAGGGGATCTCAAGGTCTCAGCGCGCGGGACACAGGATCTGGTCAGGTCCGGCCTAGACCTGGCGGATGCCCTAGCGCGCTCGGCCCGGGCCGTGGGCGGTGTGGGCGGAGGCCACAACGTCGCCGCTGGGGCGACCATACCACTACAGGCGAAGCAGGAGTTTCTGGAGCTGGTGGACCTGGCGGTGAACCAGCAGCTGTCCGGCTAGATATTTTTAGGACCGATCGGCAAAAACCATCGGGCGTAACTCATCAAAAAGAGCCCATCATTGAAGATCTGGGCTCTTCAAACGCATGGCAAATATCCAACCTCGCACATGTGATCCTTGGCCACTATTATCTGCTCTTCGATGCTGAAGTTGCCCACGAACATGTGGTTGATGCGGGACTGTTCATCTTTCACGTTTCCTGTTTCCGGGTCCAGAACCAGGTAGCCGATGCGGCCGATGCCGATGAAATCCGCATTTATCACCATCGCGGTGATGTTGGGCAGCGCCTTCAGCTCCATCCGGGTGGATAGGCGGGTAGCATCGGTGAACTCTTTGGAGGCGCTCATGTTCATGGGGTAGTTATGCAGGTAGGTGCTCTCTCGAAATTTTTGGTCATAGGAGAATAGATGGGCATTGGGGTTGCTCTTACTGCCGATCTCCATGACATAATGCTCGGTCAAGGCGGGGCAAAGCATGACTGAAATGACCATCATGCCCCAGAATCCAGCCTTTGCCGCCATTTTTGCAGATGTGATGCTCTCACAGCTCCTGAGATAGGCTCCAGCGGTACTCTTCACTCAGCTCCCCCATGTAAACGGTTACAGCAGGCCCCTCCATGAAGATCCTGCCCTCTTCGAAGGTTATGATTAATGGGCCGCCCTTCGTCTCCACCAGGACCTCGTCGCCCACGAGGCCGAGCCGGCGGGCCACAGAGGCGCTGGCCGCCGCGCCTGTGCCGCAAGAGAATGTCTCACCCTCCACACCCCGCTCGAAGGTCCTGATCTCAAAAGGCTGGCCGAGCTTGACAAAGTTGACGTTTGCCCCTTCAGGGAAAATGCTGCTGTGTCTTATCTGCGGGGCTATCTCTTCGATGGCGAACTCCAGATCCTCAACGAAGATCACAGCATGGGGAACGCCGGTGTTTACCGCTGAGATCTGCAGATTATCAAGCTGCTCCATGATGAACTCGCCAGAGCCGCATGCCGGGATGGAAGGGCGATCGAACCTTGGCGCGCCCATATCCACCTTGGCCCAAAAACAGCTATCCATCTCTCGCACCTGCACGGGGATGATGCCAGCGAGCGTTTCCACATCGAAGGACTGGCCGACGTAGCCCATCTCCCAGGCATACTTGGCCAGGCAGCGTATGCCGTTGCCGCACATCTCCGCCTCGGAGCCATCCGGCTGAAAGAGTCTCATACCCAGATCAGCCCTAGCGCTGCTTACAAGGAACAGAAGACCATCTGCACCTATACCAAAGTTGCGGCGGCAGCAGCTAACAGCAAAGCGATGCTTCGCCGCCTCCGAAACGAGCTCCTGACGCATTTCGTCTATCAAGATGAAGTCGTTTCCATTTCCGTGCAGCTTGATGAAGGCCAAGTTATTGGGGCGATAAGGGTCGTTGTCAAGCTCTATCTCAGAAATCTCTGCCAGCTTCATTTTATATACCATGCACCTGTTTACCTAAGGCTTGTGCTGTTGTGGTGGTGATGTGATATTAAACCCATTCTACAGGTGGCACTAGATCTTCTGGAGCTTGACAGATCTATTCAGATAGCCAAAGAGGCAGTATCAGGTGGCGCAGACTGGATAGAGGCAGGAACTCCCCTCATCAAGAGCGAGGGTATGAACTCCGTGCGCGAGATGAAGAAAGCCCTTCCTGGAACGAAGATCGTGGCGGATATGAAGACCGTCGATACCGGCGCTATGGAAGTGGAGATGGCCGCCAAAGCCGGTGCAGACATAGTAGCCATGCTAGCCGCTTCAGACAACTCCACCATCGAGGATGCCCTGAGGGCGGCACATAAGTATGGCGTACAGATAATGATGGATCTCCTGACAGTTCCAGATCCCGTGAAGCGCTCCCACGAGCTGGACAAGCTCGGCGTGGACTACATCTGCGTTCACGTGGGAATAGACCAGCAGATGACGGGTCGAGACACCATCGATTTCCTAAAGCAGATCGTGAAGGAGGTCAATACGCCGGTAGCCGCAGCAGGCGGCATAGATGCTTCTTCCGGAGCAGAGGCCATCGCCAGCGGTGCGGCAATAGTAATCGTGGGCGGAAGCGTTGTGCGCAGTGCGGATGTAACAGCTTCCGCCCGTAAGATCCGTGAGGCGATAGACCACGCCCGCGTCAGCCTGCGCCCCCGCAAGAGCGTCGAGGAAGAGATCGTCGCTATCTTCAGGGAAGTATCCACTCCCAATATATCCGACGCTATGCACCGCAAAGGGGCCATGCGCAACATCCATCCCATAAACCTGGGCACTAAGATAGTGGGGACTGCCATAACTGTGCAAACCTTCGCTGGCGACTGGGCAAAGCCCGTTGAGGCTATAGATCTGGCCGGTCCTGGTAACGTGATAGTGATCTACAACGGCAGCAATAACGTGGCTCCCTGGGGCGGCCTGGCGACTTTAAGCTGCAAGAACAAGAATATTGAAGGCGTTGTCGTCGATGGAGCGGTCAGAGATGTGGATGAGATCAGATCCATGAACTATCCCATCTTCGCCTCTGCCATAACCCCCAATGCCGGTGAGCCAAAGGGCATGGGTGAGATCAACGCCGAGATCCCCTGCGGCGGTCAAACGGTGCAACCTGGCGATTACATCGTGGGAGATGAGAGCGGAGTAGTGGTCGTGCCGAAAGAGAGGGCCTATGAGATCGCCAGGCGTGCAAAGATGGTGGAAGAGACTGAGAGCAGGCAATATGAGGAAATTCGGCGCGGCAAGACGCTATCCCAAGTGGCCAACCTCAAAAAATGGGAGAAGGCTTGACGATAAGTCGTAAATAGATTGAAATATTCTAAAGAAGGCGCATAAGCATCA
>CAZPUO010000102.1:0-9234 GCA_964589745.1 uncultured Methanotrichaceae archaeon | reverse complement strand
AGGTAAGGCAAGGCCTCTCCATACCTCTTCAGGCTGATCATGGCAAAGCCCTTGCTGTTCCATGCCTCGGCATCTGAGGAATTTAACACTGTAGCTTGGTCCAGACACGTTAAGGCCTCTTCGTATTTTCCCAGCTTGATGAGCGACTTGCCTTTGTTCAGCCAGGCATCCGCATATGATTGATCTATCTTGAGCGATTCATTGAAGGCTTGGATGGCCTCATCATACCTGCCCAGATCATAAAGCGAAAGCCCCTTGCCATTCCAGAAGTCTGCTTTTGACCACACTAAAATGGTTATGCCTGCACCTGTTCCGGCGCTAATTGCACCTTCCCTTCCTGGTGAAACAAGATCAATGGCCTTGTCAAAGCAGTCTAAGGCTTCTCGGTTCCTGCCCTGATAGCGCAGAGCGTTCCCTTTGGCAAACCACACCGATGGCTGCGATGAATCCAGGCCTAGTGCTTTATCGTAGCAACCGATGCCTGCCTCAGTCTTGCCCTCTGCAACCAAGGCATTGGCTTTATCCACCCAGATGTCAGCACCCTGTGATCCTAGAGCTATTGCTTCGTCATAACACTTAATTGCGTCATCATATCTGCCCAGGATTGACAACGCTGCACCTTTAATGTGCAGCGCCGATGCATAGCGCGGGTTTATAATAAGGGCCTGCTCGGAGGAGCTTATGGCATCCTGATAGTTATGCAACTGTATATGGGTAATGGCTTTATAAACCCAGACCTCGGCAAGATCCGGATCTATATTCGTGGCGTTATCAAGAGATTCAAGGGATTCATTGTACCTCCCAAGTAACGTGAGCACCTGACCACGGTTACTCCAGGACACTGCTAGCTTTGGATTCCGCCTTATGGCCTTGTCGTAGGACTTCAGTGCATCCTCATACCTCTCCATTGCGACTAAGGTTAAGCCTCTCGCATTCCACATCTGTGGGAGGGAGGAGTCTATATCCAGGGCATCATCATAGCACTGCAGCGCCTCGGCGTATTTCCCTTGGGAGTAGAGGGCTGCACCTTTCAAAAGCCTAGCGTCCATATTTTTTGGGTCCGTCTTTATGGCACTGTCGAAGCCCAGCACGGCATCAGCATATCTGCCCTGGCTAGCAAGGGATAAGCTGTAATTCATCCAATATTCCTCAGTTAACTGCCCGAAAGATGGCATGGACAAGAATAAGATAAGAAGAACTATAATTAAAGCAGACTTGGTCTTCATCATATCACCCAGGGGCCTCGCCAGCGACTGCGAAAAATTTCACAGCCGCAACAGATATCAGAGACGCTTTGATATCTCTGAGATTCTGCCTGCAAAGCTAACCGCAATACACAAATCTGCGTATCAAATGGCAATGAAGAATTTAAAATTTTCCGCGAAGCATGAAGCCTGAAGATATCATAGTCCCGGAGGCGATTTGAAAATTCAGAGTCATTTATAAAAACCCTCATGAGTCTAAAGATCAGGACAGACTCATGCACGAAAAATGAAAGAGATATCTGCTGACACTACTTTCATAGGAATAAATAATTTCCCAAAAATCCCGTGGGAGTGAGCTCGATGCTTAGCTTCGAGTGTAGTTTCTCTGCTCACGCCCGTCGCTAGGATTTGAACTCCAAAATTAGCTCATAAGTTTGATCTTCTTTGAAAACCAAATAATCATGCTAAAAGGAGAAGACCTGATGCCTTTCGAGAATGAGAACACTTTCTTTCGGGCAGGCCTGAAGGCAAAGGAAGAATTTGTTCATTCCCAGTATGAATTAGCGCTTGGAAAGCTGGAAAAAGATCTCGGCAGGACCATGCAGAACTACATCAATGGTAGATGGGTAGAGTCTGATGGTGGCTTCTTTGAAGATCGTTTTCCCGGCGACACATCAGTTGTGAACGGCAGGTTCCAGAAGGGCACAAAAGACGATGCCAGGTCGGCAATAAAAGCAGCAAGAAACGCCTATGATAATTGGCGGCTGTTCGATTACCAGTCCCGCTGCGACATCTTCGAGAGGGCAGCGTCCATCGTGTCCAAGAGAAAGTACGAGATGGCTGCCATGATCACCTTGGAGAATGGCAAGAACCGGTATGAAGCCATGGCTGATATCGATGAAGCCATCGACTTCCTGAGATACTACTCATTCCAGATGAGGGATGCTCAAGGATATGCCATGGATATGCCTTCTCCCTTCCCAGGCGAGCGGCCCAAGGATCTCCTCAGACCTTACGGCATCTGGAGCGTGATATCTCCTTTCAACTTCCCTTGGTCCATAATGGCTGGCATGAGCACCGGAGCAATGATTGCCGGAAATACGGTCGTCATTAAACCTGCCAGCGATGCGCCTTGGCCAGCTCTGGCCTTCGCAGAGATACTGGAAGAGTCAGACCTGCCTCCTGGGGTGTTCAATGTGGTGACTGGTGCAGGCGAGATTGTCGGGAGAGAGCTGGTAGAGAATCCCTCAATTTCGGGCCTGGTCTTCACAGGCTCTAAAGCCGTAGGCGCAGATGCCCTGAAGACCTTTCTGGGAATCCATCCCAGGCCTTTCATCGCTGAGATGGGTGGAAAGAATGCTGTCATCGTTACTAGCAAGGCGAATATGGACGAGGCTGTGGAGGGTGTGGGCAAGGCAGCGTTCGGTTACAGCGGCCAAAAATGCAGCTCCTGTTCTCGCGTTCTGGTCGAAGAGATGGTTGCCGATGAGTTTCTAAGATTGCTCAAGGAGTGGACAGAGCAGATGGTGGTAGGAGATCCGAGACAAAAAAACACATTCATGGGGCCTCTCATAACTGAAACTGCCTTTGAGAGGTATCGAAGATCGGTCAATGCTGCCAGAGCCTCGGGAAGCATAGTGACCGGAGGAAAGATGCTGAAGAGCGACGAGCTGAACGGCTACTACGTAGAACCTACGATAGTGACTGGGTTGAAATATGACCACCCGCTAATGGAGGCTGAACTATTCCTACCCTTTGTCTGCGTCTTGAAGGTCCCATCGCTGGAAGCAGGAGTACAGATCGCTAACAGCTCCGAGTACGGCCTGACTGCAGGAATTATGAGTCGCTCTGATACGGAGGTGGACTATTTCATGGACCACATTGAGGCTGGAACTGTGTACGCCAACAGGCGGCTGGGTGCTACGATAGCTGCCATGGTGGGAAGCCAGCCTTTCGTGGGCTGGAAAGCTAGCGGAACAACGGGCAAAGCAGCAGGCGGAAGGTATTATCTGCAGCAGTTCATGCGCGAGCAGAGCCAGACCAGATGCCTGTGATCAGTCCAGGTGTTGAGGTCGCAGCCCAGGAGATATTTGATGACAGACAGCTACGATCTAATCGTGATCGGGGCAGGCATAATAGGTTTATCATGCGCTTATCACTGGAAGCTGGACCATCCAGATGCCAAGATTCTGGTGTTGGAAAAGGCTGATCGTGCGGCCTCGGGAGATACATCGAAGAGCGTAGGGGCGGTGAGAAATACCTTCACCTCTGAGGTCAATTTCCTTCTGGCCAATTCCTCCATCGACTTTTACTCGCACGTGCAAAGAGATCTAAAATTCGATCTGGATTTGCAGCTCGTTGGATACCTTTGGCTCCTTACGGAAAAGCAGCATGAAATCTTCTCAGCTCTTGAAAAATCCATGCCCGGCAAAGGCATAGGCTTCAAAATGTGGGGCAAAGAAGACCTGCAGGATATGATAGGCAGATCCAGCCTGACGCTCGATCCCAATGACGCAGAAGCCAAGAGGATGCGCCTCGAAGGCATATCCATGGGAGTCCAGGGGGTTAAATGCGGAACTATCGGGCCTGAGCTTGTGGCAGAATTCTACAAAAAAGAGCTTGAGAGGCTCGGCGTGAAGATCCTGTTCAATACCAAAGCAACATCGCTGATCTTGGAGCCTGCGAAAAGCCTGGGCCTGCCTGGAGAGCCCCTCATCTGGCAGGACAAGAAGATCAAGGGTGTCAGAACCGGGAGAGGCGAGATGTTTGCAAAAACCACCCTGGTCGCGGTCGGCCGATGGTCGAACCAGCTTCTTGACGGGTTGGGAATAGACTCTCACATCAAGACCAAGAAAAGGCAGGTCTTCCAAGTGGACAGCCCGGAAATCGTGAGCCTTTTGCATACCCAGGGCTTCAACGAACATGGATTGCTCCCCTTCACCATTCTGCCCCAAGGCGGCGTTTACATTAGGCCAGCAAGGACTGCCAAGGGATTCTGGGTAGGAGCAGCCGACGACCTGGGAAGGCCCTTCGCCTTTGAGGAAAATCCGCAACCTGAGATAGACTATTTTAACTTCAGCATCCTTCCCATCCTTTCCAGGTACTTCCCAAGGTTCTCCAGCCAAAGGCCCGGCAAGATGTGGGCGGGAGAGTACGACATCAACACCTTTGACGCCAATCCGTGCATCTTCGAGAAGAACGGCTTGATTGTTGTGGCGGGATTGAGCGGAAGCGGCATAATGAAAGCGGATTCTACGGGCAGGATAGCATCCGCGCTAATCGATAGGAAAAAACATGCGACGCTTTATGGGGGGATGAAGATGAAGGTTTCCAGAGTAGGCATCTCGGAGAGAGAGGTTGATCCTGAGAGATTTATTATATGAGGCAAGAGGAATGCCGACGAGGTGCGAGTTCAGCCTGCCAGGGAACAATCATTCGCTTCTTTGTCCACTTCATTTAGAAAGGAGTTGAGCTTTGAAATAGGTACTATGGGAACATTCTCGTAGAATTTGATTTCTTCTTCGATTAATGTAACTATAATTGGAATTGCATGCTCTTTTGTTAAATTCTTGTAAAATTCAGTTCTCTCTTTATGCTTCTCAATCGCAGCCTTTAATGCCGATAATCTGGTGCGATTGCCTGCCCATTTTTTACATTCTATCAGAAATGTTTCATTATTTTTCTTAGCGATCACGTCATATTGCCTTCGCTTTCTGTTGAACGTTTTTACCGTGTTTGTTTTGACCTGGAAGCCGTTCTCCTCGAAGATGAAAGATGCCAGTCTTTCAAAGTTTTGCCAGACAACGGCTTTTGAGACTTTCTCCAGATCTTCGATGCTTTTAATATCTTCGAAATTCATAGAGACTATTCATTTTTTTAAAATTATAAATCTTTGCATCAGTTGGGGGCTAGACCCCCGTGTTGGATTTCGTCAGCACGAAGCATTCTTTGTAGAGATGCGTATCATTCAGGTTGTGGATGAGCGAGGCCCGAGTCTCTGCAAGGAATGGCTTAAAGAAGGAATATTTTGAAAGTCCGACGGTCTTAATGATCATTTTTTCGTTGCAAGGCACCGGATCAAGTTTCCGAACCTTTTGGATTGAGCAATACAGCTTTTGTTATCCTTTGGGACTTGGAACCAAGTCTTGATCTCCACCACAAAAAAAGAGAACTACTTTCAAAGCCCATCTAATCTACATGGGATGCGAAGATGAGAATGACGAGGATCTTTCGGCCTTTCTTAAGGGCTTCGGATTCTCCGAAGAAGAACTGAGAGATGTAGTGGACGAGCTTAATGCCTGCAGATTTATCCCCGGAACTACCCTGGCGAGGTACATGAACCGCGTCATCAACACCATCGCGTATGAGGAGCGACCCGCTTTTCTGAAAGGCATCATGCTGGGAGTGGCCATAAGAAAGGTCGCAGATGCTGTGATTGAACCCGATCTGACCGATGAGGAGAAGCGGATCGATAGCGAGATCGAAAGACTTGGCCTCAGAAGGCTCTAGAGAGGAATCTCCTTGGAGGTAAACGACCTGAAATGCAACTTCCAAATGCAGCAGGTCCCGCGATTTTTTGGTTGCCAAGCAGGCCCAGACCTGAGTGTGGCAAAGCACGAAGTCTATTTGTCAGGAAAATCCAACTCCCAAAGAAGCTCAGGTAAGCATTTTGTTCTCTTAGACAGGTTTATTTCTCCTGGACAGCTTTACTTTCATGTTTGACGCCAGCTTTCAATCATTATTGTGAAGGAAATGCCAATCGGCCACTATGCGCTGTGCTTCGCAAACTATTTCATCATTCATACCCATTGGGCAAATATGGGAGGAAAGATAACGAATCTGGGCTTGATTTCAATTTTATTATTGGTCATGATGTTCATAGCTCCATCTCTTGGGCAGACTAATTCAACTGAATTAAATGCATCTCAATTAAATGCATCTCAATTAAATGCATCTCAATGGTTTGGCGTCGGTTTATCTCTTTTTAATCAGAATAAATTCGAAGAGTCAAACCAAGCATTTGATAAGGCTATTGATGCCTATCCACAATTTGCCGAAGCCTGGAATTTTAAAGGCATTGTTCTGGGTTCCATGGGCAAATACGAAGATTCTCGTCAGGCACTTGAAAAAGCCGTAGCGATTAATTCATCTTATGCACAAGCCTGGTATAATCTTGGTGTAGTTTGCGATTCACTTGGTGACTCCAATTCAGCCGTCCGGGCTTATAATATGGTAACTGAGATCAATTCCTCGAATGCACAAGCCTGGTATAACCTTGGAGCTGACTACGATTCTCTTGGCGACTACCATTCCGCCGTCCAGGCTTATAACATGGCAACGGAGATCGATCCGAATTTTCAAGATGCTTGGGTCAGGAAGAATCAGGACATCGATTACATCGGTATAGAGCATAGTTCATTATATAACGAACTTACCGGACGGCCTCCAGGACTTTGAGCGTGACCTTCAATTAGAAAAATCTGAAAAATCAAGTACAGCAGGATCTGCGCGCCTAGACAAGCTCCCCTGCGAAAGAAGAGAGTCCTACGAGAGAGGATTTTCTTCTTTCGCGGCTGGCTGGCGCCCTGAGAGGTAGCCAGCAAGCCAGGGTATTACTCAGATGGACGGTGGTGCAAGTTTTATGCAAACAAGGCGTGGTTTGCTCATCAACTATGCGTCAACTACTACGCTATCAAACCTAACAAGTCCCTCTCGGTCCGGTGATCCTCAATCTTTCGGGTTTCAACGTAGTAGATGTCCCTGCCCGTCATTCGGACGTACTTTCCCAACGAGCAACGCTTTGATCACTCCATTATCTTTACCGCCCCGCTGTCCAGGCGGTAGCGGGCACCGACAATCTTAAGCGTGCCCCCTTTGACGGCCGGAGCGAGGATTGGCTGGGATGATCTCAGCTCATCTACAATGTTCTGAGTATTGACGTCGATGGAGTTGTTCAGCAGGTCGCCCTTCATCCCTTTCGCCGTCTCAACGGCAGGCTTTATGGCCTCCACCAGGTCGGCAATGTGACCGGGAGCCTCGCCGCCTGAGACGGCCGCTTCTACTGCACCGCAGCCGTCATGACCCAGAACCATAACTAGTGGAACGTTCAGGTGATCCACCGCGTATTCCACGGTCCCCAGAGTGACATTATCCATGACCTCGCCCGCGGTCCTGACCACGAAAATATCCCCCAGGCCCTGATCAAATACGATCTCCGGAGGAACCCTGGAATCAGAGCACGTCACCACGACTGCAAAGGGGTGCTGAGCTGAAACCAACTCAGCCCGCCGTTCTGCGATAGACTGGTCAGGGTGGACAACATTCCCGGAGACAAACCTGTCATTGCCTTCCAGCAAATTCTTCATAGCCTGATCAGCAGTTATTCCATTTGTCTCTTCAGAGGCAAAAGCCACAAGCGTACAGGCCAGGATTAATGAGCCTATTGCGAAAACGGTTAAGATTTTCATGTTAATCCCTCTTTATTTTTTAATCTGTTAATCTAGGAATAATAACCTTTCTTGAGCTATCTAAACTAGGCTTCGAGCTGTATCACTCTTCATCTCATAAAGTAAACCTGCCACACCATGAAACCAGTTGAGGCGAAGTCTTGGATTAGATGCCAACCCTTATATTAATGGATATCAGTTACAAATCAAAGAAATGATCAAATGGAGGATGAGTATGAAAGGAATAATTGGATTGTTATTAGTCGTCCCCCTACTAGCAACATGTAATGCACTACCTGGATGCACATACACACATCAACCTAGTGATTTTTCAGGCACGTTTTATGATGGCGGTGTGCAGTGGGGAACGGTCACAATAACTGTTACCTCAAGCGCATTTGACGCCACCTACGACGGAAAAGGTTCTGGTCTCGATCTTAACCCCGGAAAAATTAACGGTAAAGTTGAGGAATGCTATTATCCAGACAACCCTATCCCCACCCACTGCGGTTGGTGTGTTTTTGATGCGACATATACAGATACGGAACAAGTTGATGGTCATCAACTGCAATCAGGAACGGTGAAAATTTTCCTCTCTGATTCCGATAAGGATTCGATGGTCGTAAAAACATTCGATAACGCGGGTAATCAAGGAGGAAGTATTACATTGAGGCGCATGCGGTAATGGCGTTTGCAATATGCGATCTAGAGCAAGGAGATTCTAGCCAATTTTTCTCTAATTATATTTTAACTTTCTCTTAATTGCAACATCATGAATAACTTTTTATTTGTGTTATGAAATAGTTATTAGGCAGTATTTTCTTGTCCTTATCTCTTAAAGGACGGTCGTCGATATCTTCTGTGGGTTCCCGCAGCTGCCTGGGCGTAGGTGCTCCCCTGCGCGCGCCCGCCCGCTCGCAGGCCTCGGGAAGGACAAAGGACGGCCCTCCGCAATCCTCCGCAGCTCACAGCATGCGCTGCAGAGCCTCCAGGATCTTCGTCATCGCCAAAAGCCGCTCTTCCTGATCCTGGTGCACTGTTCTGAACGCGGGCAGCTCTTTCAGTGCCACAGCCAGGCCCGAGGCGATGACGTCGAGGCCGTAGAGGGCCACCACAGCAGCGCAGTCCAATTCTTCTTCCTCCTCCTGCTCCCACCCAAAGCCCCTGCTGCAGGTCTCGCGAAATCGCCGCGCTCTGGTTAGACGGCCATCTTCGTAAAGAACGAGCCTGAGGTCAGAGCTGAAGCTGCGGTCAATGTCGAGGGGAACGCTCTCCGATTTGCTGAAGATGGTGATGGACTTGCGATAGTAGGCTTCGCTGTCGTCCAGCAGGGGAACGAAGGGCGCTGTCTTTTGCAGGATCGTCGCCAGGGCAGCGGCCTCGCTCTGCAGAGCTTCCTTTCTTTGCAGGGCGATCTTCGCAGGCAGAGGGGAGAGATCGTCGAGAGACGCGCTGATTTCGGCCAGGGAGGCGGGCACCTCGGGCTGCGGCCGGAGACGCTGGACGAGCATCCGGGCGATACCAGCCAGGCGGGCGCGCAGGGAGGGGGACTGTGAGCGGGCGGGTGAGGCGACGGGCAGAAG